>JAGDAU010000225.1 GCA_017959365.1 Prevotella sp. | reverse complement strand
TCCATCACAGCTTGAGACAATAGTTAATAGCCCCTCACCATTTGACAATATAGGCCAAGCAAATGCAGCCGACAGCCGTAATTCGGCTAATGCCACCGTCGTGACAACCACACGTCGCAATGAGAGTGAGGCGTTGGTGGCTTTCAGGACATACCACGACTCACGTTACGGATTCAACGTGAGGTATCCGGCGTCGATGCAGGCATCCCAAGGTCTTAACGCTGCCGGTGAGAAATATATCGGTGGTCCCGACGGCAAGGCTTATATGACGATCATGGGCCGTAAGACTAAGCCTGCGGAGTCGTTAAGGGAGCATTATAACAGCATTCTCAGCGTTTTGCGAGGACTCAACTATGTTAAGGTGCTCTCATCAGAGATACACGACAACGACTACCTTATCGTCTATCGTAACCATTATGCCAAGAAGATACAATACCAACGTGAGATAAGGCTCGGCACAACCCAAGTTGACGTGTCGCTGATTATCAATGCCGGTAATGAGACGCACTACAAAGACGCCATCAAAGCCATGTATGAACCAGTAAACTGATAACAGACAATGAAGGGACTGAAGAGACTGTTTCGTGCCATGCTGATAATATGCGTCACGCCGATATTATTATTTCTGATATTGGCGGTGTTGCTCTATTGTCCACCAGTTCAAAACTGGGCGGTTGACAAGGCATCGGAATATCTCTCAGAACAGACAGGTCTGAATGTCAAGGTCGGACATGTGGAGCTTAGGTTCCCGCTCGACCTCGGAGTCACAGACATTGAGGTGACACGTACAGACAGCCTGACACATCAGACTGACTCTATAGCCAGACTGGGTGAGCTGACGGTGAGCGTAAGGCTGAGACCGCTGTTTGACAAAATGGTTGTGGTCGATGCCCTTGAGTTAAGGGACTTGAGGCTAAATACCCATGATCTTATACCCGACGTGCGTGTGGATGGTGATGTCGGGCGGCTCTTTGTGCGCTCCAACGGTATAGACCTGAAAAAAGAACTACTACACGTTAATAAAGCAAAGTTGGAGGACGCTAAGGTACGTGTGGAACTGAGCGACACTGTTCCTCCCGACACTACCAAGAGTGAGACGAAATGGAGAATACTTGTTGATGACCTCAGCATAACGCATACCGATGCAGATGTGTTGCTCCCCGGAGGTAAGCAGAGGATCAGGGGATATATGGAGAACACAACAGCCGCCAACACATACCTTGACCTGAAAGAGAAATTATACAGGGTTGGCAGTTTCGACTGGCATGGTGGCACCCTCAACTATGACGACAACAGCTATCCACGTCAGAAAGGGCTTGACACCAATCACGTGATGCTTACAGACCTGAACATCGGCGTTGACTCACTGACATGGCATGACCCGAGTCTTGACCTTAACGTGCGCCAACTGTCGATGAAGGAGAATGGCTGCGGTGTTGTGGTAAAGGAGTTCCGTGGTCCTGTGTCTTTAAACTCCCAACGCCTTAATCTGCCAGACATGCATCTGAAGACATCCGACTCAGAGCTTAACGCTGAGTTTGCGATGGATATGAATGCCTTCGATAAAATCAACCCCGGCACAATGACCGTAAAGGTGAATGGTCAGGTGGGCAAACAGGATATCCTACGTCTTGCAGGTGACTTGCCCGGTGGGCTCTCCCGCAGTTGGCCCAATTATCCGCTTACCATTGTCGGTACGGCACACGGCAATATGCAACGTCTAAACATAGGTGGACTTAATCTCAAACTGCCATCAGCGTTCAATGTCCGTGCCAACGGCACGATAACCAATGTCACCGAACCAAGTAGGATGGTTGCTAAGCTTAATGTCGATGCTCACACCTACAATACCGATTTCCTTACCTCTGCTATGCCCGCAGACGTGAGGAAACAGGTTCGCATTCCCAACGGCATAAACCTGAAGGGTAACTTCACTGTCCGTAAAGACTATTATACGGGTGATTTCACAGTTTCTGAGGGTGGTGGCAGCATCAGTGGCACGGCACAGGTGGATACAAGAGGACAGATGACCTATAAGGCTAATGTCAAAGCCTCAGCATTCCCCATTCATCACTTCCTTCCTGGCATGGACCTCGGTCCCTTCACCGGCAACCTCGATATCAACGGGCGTGGCACAGACATCAAGTCACCGTCAACAAATATTGATTTAAAAGCCAATATCGTAAAGTTTAAATACGACAAATGGAACCTCGACGCCATGGACCTGGACGGACATATCGCCAATGGGCGCGCCACAGCAAAACTGATCAGCCGCAACCCGTTGGTAAAGGGTAATGTGAACCTTACAGCGGTGCTGACTGGACAGAATATCAGTGCAGATGTGAAGGCAGATCTCGACAAGATAGACCTATACCACCTCAGACTGGTGGATCAGCCCATGCTCGTGGCTTTTAAGGGTGATGTGACGCTTGGCACAAAGAATAACAAACTGTATAATGTGACTGGAAAGGTACAGCGTCTTGACCTGCGTATGACCAACGCCCATTATACCGTTGACGGACAACTGAACATTGATACCGACCTCGATGAGTACTATAAGGTGAAAGGCGATATCTACAGCCTTAACATTACCGATGGCGACAAGCAGTACTCACCGGAGTCTATGACTGTGGACATCCTGACCCGCCGCGACACCACCACGGCGATCATCGACTGTTCCGACCTGCACCTTGACCTCAAGGCCAAAGGTGGTTACAAGAAACTGCTTAAGCAGACCGATGTGTTGTGGGCTGACCTGCAGAAGCAACTGAAAAACAAGAAAATAGATCAGCCCTCTATCTTCCGTCATCTGCCTGACATGTCGCTTTATCTCACCTCTGGAAATGATAATATCTTAGCCCGTGTGGCGGCAGCCAACGGATATCTTTTCGAAAGTCTGCTGATAGACATTGATACCTCTCCGACAACGGGTATCAACGGTAATGTTAACGCCAACACCCTTGTTCTCGTGAGCGACAGCATACAGCTTGATACCGTCAGGCTTGAGTTGCTCTCCGACTCTCTCGGACTGGCTTATAAGGCACAGGTGAGAAATAACGCTGACAATCCGAAGTATGTCTTTAATGCCCTTGCTGACGGCCATCTGACAGAGAATGGTTCAAATGTCAATGCGCGCCTGTATGACGAGAACGACCGGTTAGGCTTTAAGGTGGGAGTGTTGGCCTCCATAGTAGAGGGTGGCGTAAGGTTTCAGCTTAACGACCACAGCCCGATATTAGGCTATGCGACATTTAATGTTAATGAGGACAACTATATTTACATTGGGGATGACAAGAGGGTGTCGGCAAACTTGCAGCTGTTGTCAAAACAAGGTACCGGACTGCAGGTATATACCAATGATGAGAACACCGATGCTTTGCAGGACCTTACGCTTACCGTCTATAATTTGGATATAGCCAAACAGATGAAGGCATTGCCATTCCTGCCCGGTATAAAGGGTGTGCTCAATGGCGACTATCATGTCATTCTTACGAAAGACGAGTTGTCGGTGTCAAGTTCTATGTCCATTGACAAGTTCGCTATCGACAACAGCTACATTGGAAATGTAGCGGCAGACTTCGTGTATGTGCCTCACTCCGACGGTTCACATTACTTAGACGGCTTGCTTGCACAGGATGGCAGGGAGGTGGCAACTGTTAAGGGTACATACCGTTCGGAAAACGGTGGCTATCTGGACGCCAATGTCGAGCTGGCGCGCACTCCGCTGCAGCTGCTCAATGGTTTTATTCCAGACCGTATCTTCGCCTTGGAGGGCTACGGTGAGGGAAATCTTGATATAAAGGGTCCTTTGTCGAAACTGGATATCAATGGCGAGGTATATCTTGATGAGTCTTCCCTCGTGAGCGAACCGTATAGCGTCAAACTACGTTTCGCCAACGACCCTGTCAGGATTGTCAATTCTCACCTGCTATTTGAGAACTTCGAGATATTCGCCAGTAATGATAGTCCTCTCAATGTCAAGGGCGACATTGATTTCAGCAATATGGACAATGTGACAATGAATGTGAGGATGCGTACTCAGAATTTCCAGATTATAGACTCCAAGGAAAACCCGCGTAGTGAGATATACGGAAAGGCATTCGTTAATTTCTTCGGCTCAATGCACGGTCCGCTTGACAACCTTACCTTGAGAGGTAAGTTAGACGTACTTGGAACCACAGATATGACATACGTGCTTAAGGAGTCAGCACTCACAACCGACAACCAGCTTGATGAACTCGTTAAATTCACTGATTTCAACGACTCCACTCAACTGACGGTAAACAGACCAGTGCTGACAGGATTTAATATGAACCTGTCTGTCAGTATCGATGAGGCAGCACGCATTGTATGCGCCCTTAATGCCGACCACTCCAACTATATAGACCTGATAGGTGGTGGCGACCTGCGTATGACCTATAATAATGTCAACAGTTTCAGGCTCGAGGGCAAATATACCCTTGCCAACGGAGAGATGAAATACTCTCTGCCCGTTATACCGCTTAAGACATTCACAATAAAAGACGGTAGTTACATAGAGTTTACAGGTGATCCAATGAATCCCACCCTTAATATTACAGCCACCCAACGTACTAAAGCGGCAGTCTCTGACGGTTCGGCAAACGGAAGGATAGTGGAGTTTGAGTGTGGCGTTGAGATGACAAAGACACTCAGTAATCCCGGCATAAAATTCATTATCGACGCACCGGAGGATATGACTACGCAGAACAGCCTTAATACCATGTCAGAGGAGGAGAGGGGTAAGATAGCTGTCACAATGCTGGTTTCGGGAATGTATCTGGCTGACGGCAACACCAGTGCCGTAACAATGAACAGCGCATTAGGCGCCTTCCTCCAGAATGAGATAAACACTATCACCGGCAATGCACTTCACTCCATAGGCCTTGATGTGGGCATTAATATGGAGAACTCTACCGATGCCATGGGTAATTTGCATACCGACTACTCGTTTAAGTTCTCTAAACGATTGTGGGATAATCGGTTGAGGATAATCATGGGTGGCAAGGTGTCAACTGGATCAACGGCAGGTCAGGACAATGGAGCCTTCTTCGACAATCTTACCATAGAGTATCGCTTAGACAAGAACTCCAGTAAATATCTTAAGGCATACTATAAGCGTGACGCCTACGACTGGCTTGATGGTTATATGAGTGAGTTTGGAGTCGGATTCCTGTGGAGACGTAAAGGTGACCATTTCGGAGATATACTGCGCTTCAAGTCAGACAAGAAACAGACAATGCCGACGATGAGACCACACACCACTGATAGCCTACGCAATACTAACGGTGTAGCCACAGAACAAAAGGATACCATAAGACATAGCAAATGAGACAAGTCATATATATATCACTTATACTGCCATTGGCGCTGCTTATTATGACAGCATGCTCATCCACGAGTGCGCTGCCAGAGGGTGAACAGCTGTATACCGGAATAAAGAAAATATCTTATTCCAATCATGAGAATAACGATCATTTCATTGATACACAGGAGGAGATGAATGTGGCGCTCGCCGCACAACCTAACGGCGCACTCTTCGGCAGCAGTTACTACAGGTCGCCTTTTCCCGTCGGGCTGTGGATGTGGAACGCTTTCTCCAAGTCAGAGAGGGGTTTCGGAAAATGGCTTCACGATACTTTTGGCACCAAGCCTGTCACTATCAGCCAGGTGAACCCAGAACTGCATAAGGCAGTGGGGGAGAGCGCACTGAGGAAAATGGGCTATTTCAACGGTAAAGTGAGTTATGACATCATAACCCAGCGTAATCCAAAGAAAGCTAAGATAAGCTATGACGTGGACCTCGGCCATCTTTACACATACGACAGTATCAGTTATGTCAACTTTCCTGCGGAAGGTGACACCTTACTCTCACTAACATGTGATATGGCATTGATAAAAAAGGATGACCCCTTTGATGTCAGCAATCTCGATGCCGAGCGCAACCGTGTAGCACAGCTGTTCCGTGATAACGGATTCTATTATTATGAAAAGACATACGCCAGCTATCTCGCTGACACTATAAACGTTCCCGGTAAGGTGGCTGTCAAACTGCAGATGGCCGACAGCCTGCCAGACAATGCCCTGCACAAATGGTACATCGGTCATATCACCGTTAACTACCGTAAGCAGATGAGGGAGAATTTCACCACGACAAGAAAACTGCGGACATATACCATCAACTATAGCGGCACACGGTCGCCGTTACGATTCTCCGTGATGCGTAACGCTCTCAAACTGCGTAATGGACAGCCGTACAGTCAGGCGTTGCATGAGCAGTCATACCAGAACCTCATGTCAACAGGTCTGTACTCATACGTTAACTTTAAGTTCGCCCCGGCAGACACCACCCTCAACTGCGACACCCTGAACCTGACACTCGATTGCATGTTGGACAAGCGGTATGACTTTTATATCGAGACCAACGCAAGGGGAAAGACCAACGGAAACATCGGCCCGGAGCTTATTCTTGGTGTCACTAAGCGCAACGCCTTCCGTGGTGCGGAACTGCTGGATGTTAGCCTGCACGGATCATACGAGTGGCAGACCGGTCATAAGATGGAGAGTACGTCCAGCGGTATCAATTCTTATCAGTATGGCATTGACGCATCGCTCACCTTTCCTAAGATAGTCACACCATGGTCGCTGTTGTTTAAGAAAGACATGACCAAGATGACACGGGAGGAGCGAAGGGCGTACATGCTGAAGCGCATGCGACGGAACCGTTTCTACGACACTCCCACGACAACGGTAAAGGCATCCTTCGACATTCTTAATCGTGGCTCGTATTACAAACGCCATGTGGTTTCCGGCGAGTTGCGTTACAACTGGCAGAAGAGTGCCCAGTCGAGGTTTGAGTTCAGCCCGCTTACGGTGTCATACGAATATATGAAAGAGATGACTGACACCTTCATCAACATATTAATTGAGAACCCATATTTAGCGGCGTCAATGGAGGACCGGATGATACCCAAGATGTCCTTCACCTACGAGTATCTGAGCCCGTCCACATACCGCAATCCCATAAAATGGTGGACCACGGTGAGCGAGGCTTCCAACCTGCTGTCTGTGGGTTATATGCTGTCTGGCAGGGATTGGAGTAAGAAGGGTAAGAAGATTTTTAATAATCCATACGACCAGTTCGTTAAGTTCGAGAGCGGCTTCACAAAGACATGGCGCTTATCAGAGAGTTCGTCTCTTGTGGGACATGTTAATGCCGGAGTAATTTGGACTTACGGCAACTCTGAATATGCGCCATATACAGAGATGTTCTATGTGGGTGGAGCCAACAGCATCAGGGCATTCAATGTGAGGAGTATAGGTCCGGGAGATTTTATGCCAGATACAGACAAGGCATGGTCTTACGTAGAGCAGGTGGGTGACATTAAATTGTTGATGAACCTGGAATACCGTCCACGGATTTTTGGTAGTTTGTATGGAGCATTGTTCTTGGATACCGGTAATGTGTGGGAGATACATAGCGATGAAGAATATCCAGACGTACAATTTAAGTTTGGTAAGTTCTTCAAGCAACTGGCTCTTGGCACTGGTGTTGGATTACGCTACGACATAGGCTATTTCACCGTGCGCCTTGACTGGGGTGTTGGTCTCCATGTGCCATACGACACGGGTAAGAGTGGTTTCTATAATATAAGGCGTTTTCATGATGGTCAGGCCATCCACCTGGCTGTGGGAATGCCGTTTTAGGCAAGTTGACAGATTTACTATATGACTATTTCTTCGTGATTATTTACTTTTTATAGGTACTCAGGCGAGCAAAGCTCGGAGTCCTATTTACGATTGATTTCTCAACGGGAACAGTTACAACGGGAACAGTTACAACGGGAACAGTTACAACGGGAACGTTAACGGGAACGGGAACTATTAAACATAAACACAAAACACAAAACACAACAATATGAGACACGGATTTGTAAGGGTTGCGGCAGCTATACCAAGGGTAAGGGTTGCAGACTGCGAGTATAACAGACAAGAGATAGAGAGTTTCATTGATAAGGCAGACAAGCAGAATGTAGAGATTGTGGTGTTTCCGGAACTTGCCATCACAAGTTATACTTGCCAGGATCTGTTTCATCAGCAACGGCTTATAGAGGCGGCTGAGAGGGAGATAGCAAACCTCGCTGACTTTACGGTAGGGAAAGAGATTATTGTAGTTGTGGGTGCTCCCGTTGCCTGCGGTCCCCTTCTGCTTAATTGCGGAGTAGTGATACAGAATGGTAAAATATTGGCTGTAGTGCCCAAGACATTCCTGCCAAACTACAGGGAGTTCTATGAGAAGAGGTGGTTCTCCAGCGCCCTTGATGTCAGACCTGCCACGATGAGTTATGCCGGTCAGCCGGTTACGATAACAGGACGTCCTCAGATAATGCAGATTGGCGAACGTTGTCGTTTCGGTATCGAGATATGCGAGGACCTGTGGGCACCCACGCCACCCAGCAACACTCTGGCATTGGAGGGCGCCGACATCATACTCAACCTGTCGGCAAGTGATGAACTGATAGGAAAACACGAATATCTGAAGACATTGATAGCGCAACAGAGTGCGCGCACCATAACGGGTTATGTATATAGCGGATGTGGCTTTGGAGAGAGTACACAGGATGTGGTCTATGGTGGCAATGCCATGATTTACGAGGATGGTTGTCTGCTCGCTGAGGCTGACCGTTTCTCCTTTGACCCTCAGATGATGATAGCTGATATTGACGTGGAAAAGCTGCGTTCAGAACGTCGCACCAACAGTACTTTCGTCTCTGCCCAGACATTGCTCGACAAGGGTATGGCAAGCAGTAACTTCAATACCGACAATAATGATACAAAGATTATCGTCTGTTGTGCGGAGAAGAGCCACTTCGCCGACAACAGCCTGATGCGCTATGTCAACCCCGATCCGTTTATCCCTGCCAGTGATATGATGAAAGCCAGCTGTGAGGAGATTTTCAATATTCAAACCGCCGGACTGGCAAAACGACTGACTCACATACGTTGCAAGACCGCTGTGGTGGGTATCAGTGGCGGACTGGATTCCACACTTGCCTTGCTCGTGTGTGTCAAGACATTCGATAAGTTAGGATATGACCGAAAGGGGATAATTGGTATCACAATGCCTGGTTTCGGCACCACCGACCGTACATATAACAACGCTATGAGTATGATGCAGACCTTAGGCATTACAGTGCGTGAGATACCAATCCGTGACGCTGTGATACAGCATTTCAAGGACATTGGTCACGATATCAGCAATCATGATGTTACCTACGAGAACTCACAGGCGCGTGAGCGCACTCAGATTCTCATGGATGTGGCAAATCAGGTCAACGGCATCGTTATCGGTACGGGAGACCTCAGTGAACTCGCACTTGGATGGGCTACATATAACGGCGATCACATGAGTATGTATGGTGTCAACGCCAGTGTACCAAAGACGCTTATAAAGTATCTTGTGAGGTATGTGGCAGATAATGAGACATCGGATGCTCAGACCCGCTCTACGCTCCTTGATGTGCTTGATACGCCCATCAGTCCTGAACTGATACCAGCCGACAAGGATGGCAATATCAAGCAGAAGACAGAAGACCTGGTAGGACCCTACCAGTTGCACGACTTCTTCCTGTATTACTTTATGCGCTATGGTTTCCGTCCGGAGAAGATCAGGATGCTTGCCGTGCACGCCTTTATCAAACAGCAAGAGACACCCCTGTATAGTGAGGAGACGATAGACAAATGGCTCAACACCTTCCTGCGCCGTTTCTTTACACAGCAGTTTAAACGCTCCTGTCTGCCTGACGGCCCGAAGGTGGGAAGCGTCAGCCTTAGTCCGAGAGGTGACTTAAGGATGCCTACAGATGCCAGCTATGCGGCATTTTTGTAAATAAACAAGAAAAATGTGGTGCTGTGGGAAAAAAAGTGAGAAAAAATTTGGTGGTTTGAAAAAATCGCAGTACCTTTGCAGCGCATTTGAAAACAATGCTGGAGTCGAGAACAACCGGTAAGGGAAGTTTGGGTGAGTGGCTGAAACCAGCAGTTTGCTAAACTGCCGTGCGGGTTACCGTACCGGGGGTTCGAATCCCCCAGCTTCCGCAAGGGTTTTCAAAGAGTACTAACGGTGGGTTCATCTAACGGTTAGGATACAAGATTCTCAATCTTGGCATAAGAGTTCGATTCTCTTACCCACTGCAACAACAAAAGAGAGCTTAAAAGCTCTCTTTTGTTTATGATAAGATTTGCTATTTAGAACCAAAACTAATTAACATAAAACAGAAAACATAAAACACACAACACGAATGTATTAACTGGTGAAAATAATGCAACGCCAGTCACCGTCTTCCCTTATCTTATCGCAGGTTAATCCGAGTGACTCCGCTTCCTTTACTAATATATCAACGTCATATTCATAGAATCCGCTCAAGATAAGTGTTCCGTATGACGCCATCACCTCCCTGAATTTTGCCATATCTTCAAGCAGCACATTACGGTTGATGTTTGCCATCACAATGTCAAACATTCCGCTGATGTGTGAAAGGACATTGGAGTTACCCAGCAGCACCTCAATATTGTTCACGCTGTTGATCTCCGCATTGTGGCGTGTGTTGTTGACACTCCACTCGTCAATATCGTAAGCAACTATGCCGCTTGCCCCACACTTCGCAGCCACAATGGACAATATGCCTGTGCCACATCCGCAGTCAAGTACTCTCTTTCCGACGATATCGCTTGAGAGCAATGCAGAGACAATCATCCTTGTCGTCTCATGGTTGCCTGTGCCAAACGACATCTCTGTGTCTATTGCTACCGTCACGGGATATTGCTCGTGGTTGGGTATTGTGTCTATGTCGCTGTTTTTGGCGTCGTAGATAAGGCATTTGCCATCCACGGTGATCGGTTCAAAACCGTTTGACTCCCATGTCTTATTCCAGTTCTCTTTCTCCACCTCTTCTATGGAGTATTCTATATCCACACCGGGTATGATGAAATCGCTTAACTCCTGTTCAAGCTGTTGTTTGTCGAGCATGTCAACCTGGGCATATCCGTTGATGCCATCCCCTGTCTCTATAAAGGACTCACATCCCGCTTGTCCCGCTATGTCAGCAACAATGTCTCTTGCTTCCTCAGAAACGGGTGTTATTTTAAACCTTAACTCGTAATAGTCCATCATAATGTTAAATTTTGCCTGCAAAATTACAAAAAATAGGGAAAAACCTATCATTGTTTAGGGTTTTTCCGTAATTTTGCATGAAAAGTGAGTGTATTTTTGCATCGTGATATATTGAAATCATTAAAAAACCAATAAAATTATGAAAAAGAGATTATTTTTTCTTTCAATGATGATAGGGTTGATACCTCTGTCGTCTGTTGCCCAGGATGATCTTTATTTCACACCACAGAAGAGTGCCGGCAGGGATGTAAGGTATGGTGATGCCCCGGCATACTACTGCGGTCGTGACATCAGTCTGGATGATTATAACCGTCGTGGTAAGATGCGCAGTTATTATCAGAAGATAGGCACCGACTCTCTTGGCAATGACATCATTGAGTTTCATGCAGGTGATGGCACCTATCCCGACTCTCTCATGGCAGACACCATCTATCCCGGCTCAGGCAGTTATTATGATGATGACTATACCTACAGCCGCAGGATGAGTCGTTTCGATGACTTCTATGGTTACCCGTATTATGGTTATTATCCTTATTGGTCTGGCTATTACGGCTGGTATGACCCATGGTATGATCCCTGGTATTACGGCTATTATGGCTGGGGATGGCCTTATCGTTACCGCTACTGGTATGGTGGTTATTATGGTTATTATCGTCCATATTATCATGGTCATCACCACTATGGCGGCCGTCCTTACAGTCGTGGTCCTTTAGGTAATGGCGGATATGCTTCTCGTGGTGGTCAGGGTCGCGGTTCATTGGGTGGACGCACAACCAGTGGCTTCGGCGGTTCACGCGGTTCACTGGGTGGCTCTCGTGGCTGCTCTTATGGTGGTTCCCGTGGCGGTACTTATGGCGGCTCCCGTGGTGACAGCTTCGGCGGCTCCCGTGGTGGCAGCTTCGGCGGCTCCCGTTCTTCTGGCAGTTTCGGCGGCTCCCGTGGTGGCAGCTTTGGTGGCTCTCATAGCGGTGGCAGCTTCGGTGGTTCCCGTGGCGGTGGCGGCGGCTTCGGCGGTTCCCGTGGCGGTGGCGGCAGAAGATAATGCTTATTTGTAATTAAATATTAATGTTAATAATTTAAATTTTTACAGACATGAAACTTTCACATTATTATATATGGGGTCTTATGGCAATGATGTCATGGCCCGTAATGGCACAGGACACATACACCAATGCCAATATAGAGACAGAAGACCTTAATGGAACAGCCCGTTATGTTGGTATGGGTGGTGCCATGGATGCTCTTGGTGCCGACATCTCCACCATCGGTTCCAACCCCGCCGGTCTTGGCTTGTTCCGCCGCTCACAGATTGCCGTTTCATTTGGTATGGTATCTCAGGCAGACTGCGAGAAGGCTGTTGGTGGCGATAAGACCCACGCCAGCTTCGACCAGTTAGGTTTTGTGTATGCTATGCGCACAGGGTCTAAGTCATTCCTGAATTTTGGTGTAAGTTATCGTAAGACCCGTGACTATAATTTTATCCTCAATGCCATGGGCAACCTGAATGGCTCCTCTCAAAACAAGCAGACATACGACAAGATCGTGAGTGAGGCCGTTTTGTCAAAGGATGACGCTTCCTTCAGCCAGTTGGATAACCTTTATCATAATAATCTGGTTTATAATACTACCGATGATATGTTCTACTACTATCCGGCTAACAGGTATCGTCTTGACCGTGCCGCCAAGGGATATACCGGCAACTATGACTTCAGTATCAGTGGTAATATCCGTGACCGGGTGTACTTAGGTCTTACCTTTGGAGTTAAGGACGTCAACTATAAGCACTATGGTGAATATACAGAATGGTTTGGTGAGAATCTCGACAATATCGAGAGCGTCACAATATCCGACAACCGTGAGATTAATGGTACCGGTTTCGATGTTAAGGCTGGTATCATCGTGCGTCCGATAGAGAATTCCCCGTTCCGTTTCGGTTTCTCAGTGGCTACTCCTACATGGTATGACTTAACCACCAACAACACCACGAACTATAATGAGGTGTCTCCGGCAAAATATGCGGGCCGCTCCGGTCAAGCTTACGACTTTAAGTTCTACAGCCCCTGGAAGTTTGGTTTCAGCCTTGGTCACACCATAGGCAATTTCCTCGCCCTTGGCGCTTCATATGAGTATGCTGACTATAGTGAGACAGACACAAGGATAAATGATGGCTTCTATGATTACTGGGACGGCTATTATGAGAACAGCCACAGCGACCGTGATATGAACCGTCATACAGAGAATACTCTCAAGGGTGTGTCAACTCTTAAGTTAGGTATTGAGTATAAGCCTGTTCCAGAGCTTGCCATCCGTATGGGTTACAACTATGTGTCGCCGATGTATGAGGAGAATGCTCAGCAGGGTGTTGCTATCTGGAGCCCCGGCACTTATCATTCCTCTACAACCGACTTCACCAACTGGAAGTCCACAAACCGCTTCACATGCGGTCTTGGTTATACCATTGACCAGTTCAATCTTGACCTTGCTTATCAGTACAGCGCTCAGAATGGTGACTTCCGTCCATTCACCAGCACAACCACCAATCCCTGCTCTTCTGTAGAGGTTAGTAATAAGCGTAGTCAGGTTCTGTTAACTTTAGGTTATCGCTTCTGATACGTAAGTGTCTCAGTTGAGTTGAGAGTTGAAATTTGAAAGTGACTAATTGCGGGGGTGGTCGTGAGACACCCCCGTTTTTTCACATTTAGGGAAATCCCTAATAGAAATTAGGGAAATAAGGTTTGGAGAATAATTGAATTTTTTGCTACCTTTGCAACGTACAAAGCGATAAAAACGTTATTCAACAGAACATATTATTTATTAACGCATTAAAAAATATCAATTATGAAAAAGTTGTTTATTATGTCAATATGCGGAGTCATGCTGATAACAAGCTGTGGCACATATACAGGAACGGGAGCTTATACCGGCACATTGTTCGGCTCTATCTTGGGATCGGCTATCGGTGGCATTGCCGGCGGACCCAGAGGCAGTGACATCGGTACGGTGATAGGTATGGCAGGCGGTGCTATCGTGGGAGCCGGCATCGGTGCGGCAGCCGACCAGAAGGCAGAGGAAGACGTTCATCGTCATTACGAGGCTGTTCAGCGCCGTAAGGCTCAGGCGATGCAAAGGGACTCTTACTCAAATAGTGGTTTCGACAGCAGCAACAGCGGTGATGATCGCCTTTATGACTTTAGCAGCTCTGATTATACCGGCACTTACTCGGCATCCTCCCCACAGTACACCCTCCCCGCTGCGTCAAGTGTTGTGAAAATAGCTCCTGAAGACTATACCTTCAACCCTCAGATTGAGATACAGAATGCCCGTGTCGTAGATCAGAACCAGGATAATAGCATAGGGCGTAATGAGGTTTGTAAAGTGATTTTTGAGGTTCGTAACCTGTCTTCCGAGACACTCTATGATGTGGTGCCTACCGTAGTCGAGGCAACGGGTAATAAGCATATCCAGATTTCTCCGAGCGTGCATGTAGAGAGTATCGAGCCCGGTGGCGCTATCCGTTACACTGCAATGCTTCAGTCTGACGGGCGAATCAATGACGGTACGATAAAGATTTGCCTGTCTGTCTTGCAGGGTGGAAATACCATCAGTAAGGTCGCAGAATTCACTGTGAGGACACGTAGGAATTGATTTAAATCAATAAAATGTAATTATTACACTCTTTTTTTTGAAAATCCTTTGGAGGTTTCAAAAAATCAATTACCTTTGCATCGTGTTTTTCATAGTATTAGATTTAAGGTTAACAAAGGTTGGACTACAGCGGTAGTCCTTTTTTTTGTTTTTACCCCTCAAAACCTTAAAGCGAAGTGACCTAATAACCCCATAACCTGACTCTACTTGAGCTTGCGAAAGTTGAGTCAGATTTATTCCACATAGTCTAACTTGACCACAATCACTCTTATATTCTGGTCTTTCTTCTCTGTTTGTATTTTGGCTATATGCCAGTCAGAGGGGAAGAAAATATTGAAACGCCCTTTCTTGCTGTTGAAGAAATGAGTCTTGGCAGGGTCGTAGTCATAGTGTATCACGTCTTTTTTCGCGTCGTATTCACAATTTGCGATACTGCTCTCATGATCAAGCAAGGCAAAGCCTTCCGTTCCTTTCACCACATACTGAAAGTCAACATGCTTATAGTGGCTTTCACTGCGTCGTTGCTCTAAGGGCTGGTTCTGGCTGTCCTCAACTTTTACCACCAGTGATGTGCCGTATATCTGGTGTTGACCCTTTGGTATGGTCCTTAGATCATTGGCGCGTATCCACCTGAACACAGCATCCCACTGTTTCTGGTTTTTCTGATACTGGTTGTAAAACTCAACTAAGTTGACATTCTCGTCTGGATCGGCGTTAAAAACACCGTTACGCCATACGCCGGTCTTCAGCCACTTGCGGGCGGCTTTCAGCTCTTCTGTGTCCTGGGCTGGTGCCACGGTGCATATAGCGCACATCAGGATGATAATGGTTAGTAGTCTATTCATTATATTCGCGTTTTTTATTGTTAATATACCATTTTCTTATAAACAAAATATACAGTATGGCTCCCGCAGCTGCAAGTAATGTGGCTATGATGAGTGGATCCAGTGTTGTATTCAGGCGTATGGCATATTTGCATACGATGCCTAATCCTACGCCCGTTTCCCATGACAGGAAAAAGGTGCTTTGGGCTGTGCCACGCTGACAGTGGTCGCTGAGGTTGACAAATGACATCAACATCCGGCTGCCCAATGAACCTACCCCTATGCCTGTTAACAGCCCGGCAGCGATAGATGTCATCAGCACATTGGGTGCTAAGAGTAGCAACAGCGGCACTATGGCAATGATAAGCAGAGCAGGTAGGGTGGGGAGAAGCATCCGGCGCGTCTCGCCTAATACCACAATCATAAATCCAATCATCATGAATACAAAGAAAATGCTTGGCAATGATGTAATCAGTACTATGCCTGTTGATGTCATGGTAATAAGCAACAGCAATGCCACCGGCCACGTGAGAGGTAGGAAAAAGCGGTCGAGAGAGAGAAATGTGTTGCTCTCGTCGGGAGCCTTGAATGGCAGGTTGACAAACAATATCAGTATAGCCGACAATACGGGTAATGGTGCAATAAGTGCAATGAGGCTCTCGTCATCTATCAGGTTGCGGAAGATGAGTATCACTGTAGGACCTATGGCCATAGCGAAACGCCATATCCACGTCAGCGAGTGGTTGGCCTCTGTCCGGTGGAATGACTCGCATACATCCATTATCACCGAACTGTTGAGGATCATCATCGCAAGACCGTAACAGGCTCCCATAATGAAGCGTAACAGGAGGATTTGGCTTATAGACATTATAGATGCCGTTTTGATGACTCCACTCATCATCAACAGCATTGCACCCATTACAATCAGCATGACAAAACACACCGTTTTACGTCGGAAACAGCGCAATAGCCATGATGTTATGATACCGAACACAAAGGTTGCCAATTGTGGCATGGCAAGTGGGAGAATCCGTCCATGTGCCACTTCCGGAAAGTGGGACGCCATCCACCATGGACTGATGGTCATCAGCATGTAAACTGATGCCTCAATCATAAAACAAGCTATTGCCACAAGCCAGAAGTCCTTGTGCCACAACTTGTCGTGGATAGGTGTTATCTGTGTGTCCATTATTAGTACTCTTCGTCTTTGTTGGGAAACGATGTGTCTTTTACAGCCCTTACATAATCACCTACGGCGTCGGTCATCACCTCCGCCACGTTGGCGAATAGTCTGAGGAACTTTGGCTTAAACCCTTGTGTCATTCCCATCATGTCTGAATAGACGAGCACTTGACCGTCTGTCTTGTTGCCGGCGCCGATGCCTATTGTCGGACATTTGACGCTCTCTGTCACCCTTGCCGCTAATGCCGCCGGCACTTTCTCTAATACGATGGCAAAACAGCCGGCTTGTTCAAGCGCCTGGGCGTCACTAATCAGTTTCAGTGCCTCCTGCTCCTCTTTAGCTCTCAGACCGTAACCGCCAAAGACATTGACGCTTTGCGGTGTGAGTCCTAAGTGTCCGCATACGGGTATGCCTGCGGTGACCATTGCCTTTATAGTGTCAGCAATCTCAATGCCACCCTCTAATTTCAGTGCGTCAACCCCGGTCTCCTTCATCATACGGCATGCGTTTCTCAAGGCTTCCTCTTTGGATATCTGATATGACCCAAACGGCATGTCGCATATCACCAGAGCGCGTTTCACCGCTTTCGCCACGCTGCGGGCATAGATAATCATTTCGTCTGTTGTTATGGGCAGGGTATTGTCATTCCCCTGCATCACGTTAGAGGCGCTGTCGCCGATGAGTACAGAGTCCACTCCGGCCCTGTCAAATATGCCGGCGGTAGTATAATCGTAAGCGGTGAGCATAGATATCTTCTCACCATTGTTTTTCATCTCCTGAAATCTTACTGTAGTGATTTTCTTGTTGTCAGATGCTAAATAACCAGCCATGATAATCTGTCTTCTTTATAGTTGTTAATAACAATATCGGATAATTGAGCCACCACGTCACGGGGATTGGTTGTGGCGAGGCCCACAACGGTCATACCCGCTGCGCGTCCTGACTTGAGGCCATTTATGCTGTCCTCAAAGACCACACACTCCTCGTTGTTCATCCTTAGCCGTGCGGCAGCCTTCAGATAGCAGTCCGGGTCGGGCTTGCTGCGGTCAAAGTCCTCTTGGGTTAGTATGACATCAAACAAATCCTTAAACCCTGGTATCTTGCCATATACAATCTCCATTTTACTGATGTCTGAAGATGTTACTACGGCTGTCTTGACCTCTAAGGCTTTTAACTCGTTCATAAAATCCTCAAAACCGGCAATGAACGGATAATTCATGTTTTTCTGAAACTCATCCAGTCCTTTGACAATGGTGTCATGCTCATTTGCCACATCGCCGAAATACTCATTCAGTATCACCGGCAGCGTCTGTCCTTTCAGCCGCTGTTCCAGTCCCGGCTGTTCGGGGTGGTAGCGTCTTGCCATAGCTCCCCAGAACAGTGTGTATTGTGACTCAGTGTCAAGCACCACTCCGTCAAGGTCAAACAGTGCTGCTTTATGCCTCATCTTATCCATATCTCTTCTTTTAGCCTGCAAAGTTACGTAAAATCGAGGGCAGAACAAAATAAATTTATTTATTTTTTATGCCGAGATGGAGTAAGTTATCCAAAGTTACGTAAAAACTCAGCAGAACATAATAAATTCTATTTATTTTTTATGCCGAGATGGAGTAAGTTTGTATATTATTCCTTTTTTTAAAATTATTTGCTTAACTTTGCAGACAAAAATATATTATGCAATTGTATTTTACCGGAGTAATTATTGCGGTGCTCACATTTCTTGTGATTGGACTGTGTCATCCTTTGGTGATAAAGATGGAGTATTATACCGGCACACGTTACTGGTGGACATTCCTTGTCGTGGGCCTGGCATGTGTCGTGGCAGCACTTTTCATATCCAATGTCATAGTGTCGGCGGTGTTGGGCGTTACCGGTGCAAGCCTCCTGTGGGGTATCGGTGAACTTTTCTCACAGAAGAAAAGGGTTGAGAAAGGCTGGTTTCCAATGAATCCCAAGCGCCGCCATGAGTATCGTGTTCTACCTACATCCGATGAAAGCGAATCAGACTCTTAAACACCTGCTCAATGAAGACAAGTATTATCATGGTTGGTAAGACCACCGACAAAGCGTTGCAGAAGATGATTGACGATTATCTTGCCCGCATATCACATTATATGTCAGTGTCTGTTACTGTCATACCCGAGCTAAAGAACACCAAGAGTCTTACAACGCAACAGCAGAAAGACCAGGAAGGAGACCTGATACTGCGCATCATCCAGCCGTCGGATACCGTTGTGCTCCTTGACGAGCGTGGTAAGGAGATGCGCAGTATCGAGATGGCAGACTGGCTTGAGCGGAAGTGTCACGTCGCCCGTCGTCTTGTTTTTGTCATTGGTGGGCCATACGGTTTTTCCCAGGCTGTTTATGACCGTGCTAATGAGAAGTTGTCACTATCCAAACTCACTATGTCTCATCAGATGGTGCGTCTCTTTTTCATAGAACAGATATACCGTTGCTGCACTATCATCAAGGGTGAGCCATATCATCATGAGTAGGTTCCATGTGGTGTAAAAAGGGGTTTTGAACGTCTTTTATGAAAAAAGTGCTGAAAAAATTCTTTTTTTTCAGCAATACATATTAACTTTGCACCCCGAAAGTTCAAAGCGACTATTGGAGAGGTGCTCGAGTGGTTGAAGAGGCACGCCTGGAAAGCGTGTAACCGGCAAAACTGGTTCGCAGGTTCGAATCCTGTTCTCTCCGCAGGACGAACGGATTCAAAGCTTCGAGGAAAAACTCGATGCTTTTTTCGAATCCCTCTCTCTCCGCAGGATGAACGGATTCAAAGCTTCGAGGAAAAACTCGAAGCTTTTTTCGAATCCCTCTCTCTCCGCAGGATGAACGGATTCAAAGCTTAGAGTTTTTCCTCGAAGCTTTTTCACTTTCAACTTTAAACATTCAACTTTAAACCAAAAAGTTGAGCGAATTCGAAACTTGAATTACAATATTTTTTTTGAGGTGTTGATGATTTTTCGCAAGTCTTTTCTGAGGGCGTTTCGGTTTAGGAAGAGGTAGGTAGTGTTAAGAGCCATGTAGTCACGTGACATATACCATATACCTTTGTACGGTCCCACATTACCCCATGAGTTTTTCACCATATAATATGTCTTACCCTCCTCGTCAGTGGCTTTGCCATATACGAGCATAACATGGTCGTATGTAAACCTCCAGTCGTTCCATTGCTCCTGTCGCATTTCTTGAGACGGTTTGACGTCTTGAGGCAGCATAGCCACTCCTGTGATTGCAAAATCCCCGGTCACATCACCTCCCCATGCTACTGTGTATCCCGCGTCTATCGCGTTGTCCAACACATCCATCAGCTGTTCTATCGGTATGTTGTAACTTGGTTTCAGCCTCCATTTATATGGAGCCTCTATGATGAACCATTTATTGAAGGGGTGATGTGTGAAACTTGTCAGGCTGACATAGTCGTCATAGTTCAGCTTAAGGCTCTCGGCGAATGATTTCGGTGTGTAGGTGTTCCCCTCATATACGAATGTCTCAGGGCATGTGCCTACATATTTGTCTATAATGGTCTGCACGCTGTCGCGCCAGTGGGGTAGTGGTTCTTTGGCATCTTTTCTTACAATCGCTCTCACCATTTGCTCTAATTCCGGGAAGAACACCTCGAAGTTTGCCAAGGTGTCGCCTGTCAGCGATCCAGGCGCAGGCATCGCATCCTCCGGGCAGATGCCATGGGTTCTGATAACATCTAATACGTCATCACATGAGCCACCCTCTGAGATCTGGCTGTATCCGTGCATCCTGACATAGTGTGTTGCGCAGTCTATGTAGTCTTTGTTGACCACAAACATCTCACACAGGTTGTATGCCTTTCCTGTCTTACGTAATATCTCACTCTCAAAGAATCCCAGTGTGGCGTAGTCCCAGCATGTGCCGCTGCGGTATTGGTTTTTTACGCTTGTTATGGGTATTTCCCTCACTGTTGTGAATGTCTTCTGCTCTTTGGTTGCATTAGCCTTTTTAATCAGGTCCTCTTGTGCCGCCGATGTCAGTGCTATCAGCATTGTTAAAATGACAGTTAGTTTTCTCATAATAGATTGGATGTTGAAAAACAGACGTTGATGATTGTTGTCTGCAAAGTTAGGATAAATAATTAAAAAATCAAAAAAATGAGTATTTTTTTTGTTATATCCTAATATTATACTATCTTTGCAAGAACTATGAATTTAATATCATAACACAATATTATTATTATGGAAAATAACAAAGAACTTATTTTACAGTGTGAGGAAAGGGCCCGCCAGTGGCTGACCCCTGCGTTTGATGAAGAGACCCGTAAGGCTGTTCAGGCAATGCTTGACAATGAGGACAAGACAGAGCTTATCGACGCCTTCTATCGTGACCTGGAGTTTGGTACCGGTGGCCTGCGTGGCATCATGGGTGCCGGAACAAACCGTATGAATATCTATATCGTAGGTATGGCTACCCAGGGCTTCGCCAACTATATCAACAAGGCATTCCCCGGCCGCACCGACCTGTCTGTTGTCGTTGGTCATGACTGCCGCAACAATGGCCGCCTCTTTGCAGAGACAGTTGCCAACATCTTCTCTGCCAATGGCATAAAGGTTTATCTCTTTGAGGGCCTGCGTCCTACTCCGGAGATTTCTTTCGCTATCCGTCAGCTTGGCTGTCAGGCAGGTGTTAATGTGACAGCAAGTCACAACCCGAAGGAGTACAACGGCTATAAGGCTTATTGGGATGATGGCGCCCAGGTGCTCGCACCGCATGATGTGGGTATCATCAACGAGGTTAACAAGGTTACCATTGCTGATGTTAAGTTTGAGGGTAACAAAGAGATGATCCAGATTATCGGTGGTGAGATGGACTGGGACTACCTGCAGGCTGTCAAGGAGGCAATGGTTGACCAGGATGTCATCCTGCGTCACAAAGACCTCAACATTGTCTATTCTCCTATGCATGGCACAGGTCGTGTGATTATTCCGGAGGCATTGCGCTCATGGGGCTTCCAGAATATCCATGTAGTACCGGAGCAGATGGTCATTGACGGCAACTTCCCGACAGTTGTATCTCCTAACCCGGAGAATG
>JAGDAU010000224.1 GCA_017959365.1 Prevotella sp. | reverse complement strand
AGATCAGGACACCTGCGCCGCTTATATGGTGATAGCTCCCTGCGGTAATCAGGGTTTTATTGCCACTTATCATATCACCGACACTTTGAGCCATATAGAGCGTGTGCACCGTCAGTCGTTTACCCTCAATCCCCAGCCCAATACTGTCTATCCCGTGGAGTGTAACATCCTTGAGAGCGACTTCCATACGATCGACCTCGGTCTGTCTTGCAACTGGGCAAATGTGAATGTCAACGCCACGGATCCGGGTAAGAAGGGTCCTCAGTATGCCACTTCGTCTGATGCCAATGCCGCCCTGCTTGAGAAGACCGTTGTCACGCAGTGGCTGATACCTGATGCCGACCAATGTCAGGAGCTGATAGAGAAATGTCAGTGGCAGTGGGGTGAGTATAACGGTACGATGGGCTATTTCGTCATCGGCGCTACTACAAGCAAGGAATTTGGTAAGGTATTGCGTATCTTCCTGCCCTCGTCGAGCACAACTCAGGTTACTCCAGCAGAGTGCCTTGCTGAGAACTGGCGCCCTGTAGAGACCCTGATGGTCGATCTTGGTCTGTCGAGCGGTGTGAAGTGGGCAGCGAGGAACATCGGTGCCACCGCTCCTGAGGACTACGGCAACTACTACGCCTGGGGAGAAGTGGAGCCTAAACAGAGCTATACAAAAGGAAACTATTTGTACGGCACACAGAATTTAGGTGATAATTTTGACATCAGCAGCACTCTGAATGATGCTGCGACAGTTGTGTGGGGGGGGCTTTGGAGGATGCCGAGAGTCTCAGAGATGGTGGAATTGTGTGACAACTGCACATGGCAGAAAAAGACCATAAATGGAGTTAGCGGTTTCCTTGTGACCGGGCCGAATGGAAACAACATCTTTCTGCCGGCTGGAGGCTATTATAAAAACTCCACGCTTGAAAACCGCTCAAATGCTGGCAGTTACTACACCTCAACAGAAGGCGGTGACAGAAGCCACTATATTTACACCTTATCCTGGCGTTATGGTTGGTATGATGGTACAAGATGTATTAATGGTAATAGTCAGTATGATCCGTTTAACACAGGCTGGGATGATCCGACGTTTAGATATTGGGGACGAAATATCCGTCCTGTAACATCCCCTAATGCCATAGACAAGGATGGTAATGTTTACAACATTCATACCGACAGCGTTTCTTGGAAAACGGGTCAGACAGAGGCAACGTTATATGGAACCCTCAGTAGCGCTAAACCAATACATGGTACAGTTACCGTAGGCTTTGTTGTTGGTGACAGCGCACAAATCGTCAAGGGTACAGAACGTTTCCTCTTGACTAAGACGACACCTGTTGGCGGAACATACTCACTAACCATTCCGGTGCATGACAATATCGGTTATTGGTATCGTGCGTTCATTGAGACCAATGAAACCATCTTCTATGGTGACGCAAAGCATTTCGCATACGAATTTGTTGACCTTGGTCTGCCTTCTGGTACTATGTGGGCTAACATGAATATAGGATCAGACCAGCCAAGTGACTATGGTGATTATTACGCATGGGGCGAGGTGAATACCAAACAAAGTTATTCTAAAAATAATTATCAATATGGCACGACCAACATTGGCGTTGATTTTGACATATCCGGAACGGAATATGATGTTGCTCATGTGAAATTGGGTGGTATATGGCGTATGCCAACCAGAAGCCAGATGCAGGAACTCATGGATTATTGTACTTGGAGATGGACGAGTAAGGATGGTGTCAATGGCTATGAGATAACAGGCTCTAACGGCAACAGTATTTTCCTGCCGGCGGGTGGATATTTCAAAGACTCCTCTGTGAGCAATCTGTTAAATGCCGGTAGTTATTATACATCAACAGAGGGTGGAGACAGAAGTTCTTTTGCCTACACTTTAAGTTGGCGCTCCTACTGGTATGACGGGAGAAGATGCCTTAATGGCAATAGTCAGTATGACCCGTTTAACACAGGCTGGGATGATCCTACAAACAGGTGGATAGGCCGTAACATTCGTCCTGTGGCACAAATTAATGCCCTTGATAAAGACGGAAATATGTATATTATTCATACTGACAGTGCAGTATGGAAGGTTGGGCAAACACAAGCCACCCTTTATGAGACTCTAAGTAGCCTGCGACCACTTCAGGATGCTGTAACAATTGGCTTTGTTGTTGGTGACAGCGCACAGATTGTTAGGGGCAAGTCCCGTTATGAGTTGTCTCAGCAGGTTACCGATGGAGGCTCATACTCATTCACTATACCCGTTCATGATAATATGGGTTATTGGTATCGTGCTTTTGTTGAGACAAACGATACCATATTATATGGTGACGCCAAGCATTATGGATATGAGTATGTAAACCTTGGTTTGCCTTCAGGCACATTGTGGGCAAACATGAATGTCGGTTCCAGTGATCCGAGTGACTATGGTGATTACTTTGCTTGGGGCGAGGTAAGTACAAAGGACATTTACACTACAGACAATTACAAGTACGGTGATCTTAACATAGGTGTTGATTTTGATATCTCGGGTACAGAATATGACGCAGCTCATATCAATATGGGTAACGCCTGGTGTATGCCCACCAGAACACAGATGGCAGAGCTTATGAACAACTGTACATGGAAATGGACAGGTCACAATGGTATCAATGGCTTTGAGGTGACCGGTCCTAATGGAAACAGCATCTTCTTACCATCTGGTGGATATTTCAAGTCTTCTACCATCTGCAACCTGTCAGATGCCGGTAGTTACCATACATCAACAGAGGGTGGAGACAGAAGTTCTTATGCCTACACTTTAAGTTGGCGCTCCTACTGGTATGACGGCAGGAGATGCCTTAATGGCGATAATCAATATGACCCGTTTAGCACAGCCTGGGGCGATCCGACAAACAGGTGGATAGGCCGTAACGTACGTGCGGTGTACAATCCAAATGCCATTACATCAGAAAATGTGATGAATATCCATACTGACAGTGCAACATGGAATTTGAGTGCTACAGAGGCAACAATCTATGGCACTATATCAAGTTCATTGCCTTTGGCAGAAGGCATCAAGGTGGGCTTTGTTGTGGGGAACTCCTCAAGGATAACCAAAGAAAATGCCACCGTGTATGAAATGTCCACCACAAACTACGGTAGTTTCTCACAGCTGGTGACAGGTATAACAGACAACATAGGCTATTGGTATCGTGCATACGTAGAGACTGCTGACGGTGATGTGTTCTATGGCGCAGCACGACATTTCGGATGGGAGATGGTTGACCTTGGCTTGCCTTCCGGAACACTATGGTCAAATGTTAATGTTGGAGGCACCATTCCGACTGATTATGGAAATTACTATGCTTGGGGTGAGGTGACGATTAAAAACGAATACTCATCTGGTACCTCACAATATAACTATTCCAATATTGGAAATGATATTGCAGGAACGATGTTTGATGCAGCTTTCTCCACAATGGGTAACCTGTGGTGTATGCCTACCAAAGAACAGATGGCAGAGCTTATTAACAACTGTACATGGAAGTGGACAGGGCACAATGGAGTTAATGGCTTTGAGGTGACAGGATCCAATGGCAACAGCATTTTCCTGCCTGCCGCAGGATATTACAAAATTGACGCTTTATTACAAAGGACCAATGCTGGCAGTTATTACACTTCAACGGGTGGTGATGATTATAATTACGCATACACTCTGTGCTGGCGTTATGATTGGAATAATGGCCGCAGATGTCTTAATGGTAATTATCAGTATGACCCGTTTAGCTCTGGTTGGGGTGACCCCACATACCGTTATTATGGTCGCAGCATCCGCCCTGTAGCTGTTAGGAAGCGCCAGTAGTTGTGAAATTGAGAATTGAATATTGAAAAATCGAAATTACGAGATAACGAGATATCGATATCCCTAAAACAATTAGACATAAAACACATTAAGTTGAGCGAAAGGCGAAACTTGAATAAAGTAGATAAAGATATGAGGAAGATACTGACATTGGTGATTATGATTGCATGCGCAGTAGGGCTGAAAGCCCAGACTGCGGAACAGTTGTACATCTATCAGAGCGGCGGCGTGACCGACACGCTGCGGATGGGTGATGTGCGTAATATCAGCCATTCGCGTTTTGACGCTTCCGGCACGCGTCACCACGACTTCGTGACGATGCTTGTGACGCTCAACGACGATGCTGTGCGTCAGTATCTTCTGTCCTCGCTCGACAGTGTCGTGCTGCAGCGCGGAAGTGAGAGAATACACCTCACCGTGTTCCATGCCATTGCTAACGGGAACGGGAACGTTAACGGGAACTTAAGGCGAACTTCCCTCAACGGTGACTTTACCGTGAGTACTGCTGATGTTGACTTCTTTTGGGAGCAGGGTGACAACATCTACGTTGATTTGGGTGCTGAGCAGTTGAGGGCCGACAGCGTGCATATAACCGACAGCAAGGCATTTGCCGATTTCTT
>JAGDAU010000223.1 GCA_017959365.1 Prevotella sp. | reverse complement strand
CGGATTTTAAATCCACAACACCTGAGTCGGGGATTTCAAATCCCCTCCATCAAACAGCGACTCCCCGTCCGCAGGAGCTAACACTCTCTGGCACGACCAACGAATCTGTGACGCTCCAGATTTTACAACTGTTGTTTATCGAGGCTGTGGGCAACTACGTCAAGGTGAGCCATCTGCGTGATGGACAGGTGCATGCTGACATGCTTCGTGCCACCATGAAACAGATGGAGGAAACACTGCAGGACTATCCGATGATTGTCCGCTGCCACCGCGCCTTTCTGGTTAACCTTGGTCAGGTAGAGCAGATCACTTCTCATTCCGGCTCCACCCATCTGCTCATCAAGCACTGCCACGAGTCACTCCCCGTCTCGCGCAGCAATATGGCGCAGGTCAAGGCTGCAATTAAGCGTGGGCAGTGATGCTCGCACTGACTCAACCGAGTGTATGGAGGCTTTTGCTTTAGATTTTTCTGCAAAATGAGCTATTGGTCAAATATGATTACACATATATAGACAAGGGCTGCCGGAAGGCAGCCCTTGTACATATATGTTACTCAACTTTCGCATGCTCCACAAGTTGAGCGGATGCGAAACTTAAGTTATTTATCACTTTTTTGGGATGCCATAAACTCCTTCATCTCATCAGGAGTTATTTGCAAGGTGATGCTGTTTTTGTTTGCCTCGCTGGTAAGGATGTAGGTTATGCACAAATTGGCGTCGATGGCATTCTTGACGAGGTCGATGGCGTTATCTTCCTCATCACCTTTGCATAATAATTCAATAAAATTATTTTTCAACTTGCTTACATTACTCTCCACCATCATGTCAGGTGTGATAGGTTGTTTGAGAGCAACCTCCATCACCATGCCGTGGCTGTCCATGTGAGCCTTTTTCATATTAAAACCATCACCCTTGTCCTGGGGGCATGTGGCGTTGATAGACTCTGTAATCAGCTCTACGAAGGTCTTGGCACGCAACTGAGGGTTGCGCATCTTGCCACGGTATTCTAACAGCTCGCTGTTGGTAAGAAGCACGTCAATCTTCTTGCCACTTTTCATACCGGTGTAACGCAGTTTGAGATTCACGCCCTCATCCTCGATGAGTTTCCAGAATTTTGGATTCTCGTCACCCTCTGTAAGGTTGTACATATACCTTTTCTTAAGCACATCCTCATGTCCCTCCAATTTGCTGAGGTCAAACTCTGTTTCGCCATCGTTGACATAATAGTTGAAAGCATTGTCCTCGTAGGTAATCTTTGTGATGGAGTTGTCACCGAGGTTCATGGGACACATCTTGTTAGCCTCGTCGGCAAATGCTTTCAATTTGGCGTCATTACAGCTGCAGAGAGTGATAACGGCTCCAAATAGAATAAAGATAATAAAACTAATTTTCTTCATAGCGTAATGTTTTTTTGTTATTGTAATTTATTGGTTGAATGTTTATAGTTGAATGTTGAAAGTGAATTACATTCGTGTTTTATGTTTTGTGTTGTATGTTTTACGTTAGATAGTTTTTCTGGTCGGTGAAAGAAGTTCCCGTTAACGTTCCCGTTCCCGTTGAATCAAATCATCATCGTATGATTTTCCTGCCACTTTGGATATAAATGCCGTGGGGTAGGGTAGAGAGTGTTCCGGTCATTCTGACGCCTTGCATATTGTAGATGTCGTCGTTGTCCTGACGGGTGGTTGTAATGGTGGTAATGCCGGTGGTATTGTTGCTCTTGAGATGAGCCTTGAAGAATGTCATAAACTCACTGTTCCAGTTGCTGGCTGTCTGGTGACCGAGTGCGGGGTTGGTGAGGTATTTCTTCTCTGTGGAAGCCAGGTTGTTGTATGCTGCCCAATTGATGTGTGGCGGACATACGTTATCCTGCAGGCTATAGTTCATATATGTTGGACATGTGATGAGCGTTGCAAGGTTTTTGGTGTCGAAGTATGATAACATGGTGAACATTTCCTCCTCAGTCATACCCTGACGTTGACGTTCTGCCTCCGCCGCATTGCCGGGCCAACTTGCCACCTTGAAATAGTCAGGGAAGTCACCCATGAAAGGCACTGCCGGGGCGATGGCGTTAAGGCGATTGTCGCCCAATGCTGCCGCCGCAAGTGTGAATGCTCCTCCCTGGCTGGCTCCTTCTGCGAAGATATTCTGTTGCTGTACCTTCTCTCTTGAACACAGGAAATCGATAGCCCTTACGCAGTCCATATAAGCACCGCGATAGTAATAGGTGTCTTTGCTGCTGAATCCATACACAAACCAGTCGCCGTAAGTGTTACTATATGGTGGGCGGTTATTGATGAGCTGACCGCGTGTTGATACGATAATCTCACAATAGCCCGGGTTGTCGTTGCCCCCCATGCACCACGGGTCGTTGTTACCGCCGTCATAACCGTTATAGTGTATTAGTGCAGGGAATGTGCCTGATGCTGTCGGCTCCGCATAGTATGCCCTTACGATACCCTCACCTTGAGCGTCTGCAAGGGAGCGCATCTCAAGTAGATAGACCTTGCGTTGGGATGAGCTCTTTGATGGTATCTCTGTAAGAGTGTATTGCGGTTCTACAGTGGCAAGCTGTTCTTTTGTCTGTTGCCAGAATGTGAGGAAATCGTCCCTCATGTCGGGTTCCGATACCACCTGTTCCGGATCCACGCCGATGACGAAAGAGCGTGCCACCTCGTCGTTAAGCATGGCGGTACACTGATAGAATCCCGGTGCCAGGTCAAATGAGAAATCCACAGCGGCACTCGCTCCTGCTTCTATGAGTTTCTGCTGAGAGAGTGTGTTTACCGGCCCCATCTTGTCGGTCTTGATAACAAGTTCGGCATTTGCCTGCACTGCCTTCTGTGTAGGGTTGGTGACATTGACGGTTATCATAGGTTTCTCCGGGCTAACCCATAGCCACTGATGTTTTATGGGTACGTTGAGTTGGAGACGGGAGACCTCCTCTTCATCAATCAGGTCAACCCTGGTAAGTGTGAATCCTACACCCTGAACGATACATCCGTTGCTCTTAAGCTTGGTAAGCATATCTGCGGTGATGGTGATATCAATGTGGTTGCCGCTGAGTTGTACGAACGAAGCCATACCTGGCATCTCTTTCCAGTCTCCGGTGCGCAGTATTGCCTGTGCTCCTGACTGCAGGTCTTTATATTTAAGTCTTATGATTTTCCCAACGGTAGCCTTGGTGAAGCAACTTGCCGGCAACACCTGGTAGTTGCTCCAGTCGGTGAGTATAACAGTGTTACCCATCCATACGGCATTCTCGTTGCCTGTGCTACCCTCGCCCTCAATGATTTCCACTGACTTGAGGGTATATCCAATACCAGTAATTAAGAGACCTGTTGTCTGCAGGTCTTCAAGCATGGCTGTGGTTATATAATAGTCAACAGCTGTTGTACTCGCTGTTATTCCTGTATTGCCGGCGCATGAGAGTCCGCCGCTCCAGTTCCCCTTTTGAAGGCCCACTTGCGGATAGTTCGTGTTACCCGTAAAAACTATGTTCAATCTAATGATATCGGCAACCTGAGCATTGCCAAACTCAGATGCTCCTATGATAATGTACTTGCTGTTATTCCAGTTGATGGGCTGTTCGCCAGTCCATATAGTGGCAGCTTGCAGCGACTGGGCTGTCCATAGCATGAGGATTGTGAATAATGCAAATGTGATTTTTTTCATTATCTTGCTTATTTGTAATCATGGCGGGAGAGCCGCCAAGCACTTTTATGAGTAATTCTTAGGGTATCTGAATAATATCGCTAAAGTCGCAATGAGACCGAGGCAGAATGGGTAATATAAATAAGGTATAATACTAACGGGGCTTATGGCAGCCAGTCCTGCAGACATCAGTAGCTGTGCTCCGTAGGGTATCAGACCTTGTGCGAAGCAGGAATAGGTGTCGAGTATGCTTGCGCTCCTCCTGCTGTCGATATGGAATTTATCACTTATCTTCTTAGCTATTCCTCCTACGGTTATGATGGCGACGGTATTATTGGCGGTGCATAGGTTGACGACGGTCACCAATGCAGCGATGCTCAGCTCTGCGCCCCGTTTTCCCCTGATATGTCTTGTCAGATGGGTCATGAGATAATCTATACCTCCGTTGACCTTTATCAGTTCAAGAAGCCCTCCTGCCATCATGGTGATGATTATCAGTTCGCCCATGCCAACGATGCCGTTACCCATAGCCATAAACCAGCCGAAGAGGTTGAAGGAACCGGTTATCAAACCGATTATGCCCGTGGATATGATGCCAATCACTAAAACAGCCATCACATTCATTCCAAAGAGGGCTATAACCAGTACTAACAGATAAGGTATCACCTTCACATATTCCACACGGGCAATTTTGTCGGGACTGCCTATACCGCTACCCATAAGGATGTAAACAACGAAAATAATCAATGCCGCCGGGATAGCGATGAATGAATTGACCTTAAACTTGTCTTTCAACCGGCAGCCCTGCGTGGAGGTTGCCACCACAGTGGTGTCGGAGATGAACGACAGGTTGTCGCCGAAGAAGGAACCACCCACTATCACCGCAACGATAAGTGGTACGCTTGTACCCGTTGACGCAGCTATTCCAGCCCCGATAGGTGTCAGCGCCACTATCGTTCCCACGCTTGTTCCAATGGAGAGTGAAATGAAACACGCCGCCACAAAGAGTCCCGCCAACAGCATGCTGGATGGCAGGAATTGTAGTGTGAGGTTGACGGTAGCGTCAATACTGCCCATCTCTTTAGCGCTGTTGGCAAAAGCTCCCGCCAGTATGAAGATCCATATCATCAGCACCATGTTGTCTGTTGACGCTCCCCGGCTGAAGATATTGATGCGTTTGTTCAGTGGTATGTCGTAGGTGATGATTACAGCATAGATGGATGCGAAAAGGAACGCCACCGTGATAGGCACTTTATAAAAGTCGCCCGCCACGATGGACGTAACAAGATAGCTGATTACAAAGATAATCAGCGGACTTAATGACAGGAGTCCTTTTCTCATCCTTTATGTTATGAGCTACATATCTTTTAGCTCTTCCTCTGCCTGATTCATAACGCTCAGTGCTTTTTCAAAGATAGACGTGAAGGAACCGGCATCATTGAGGAACATTTCAACCCTTATCTCAAAACTCTCATCTAATGGTACCAGCTTACACATCTTATATAAGTTGATCTCTTGCATGCACTGCTTGATTTTGTTTTTTGTAAAACTGCCGCTGTAAGTGAAGATTTTGGTGAGGCTGAGATACATCGGGGCTGAATTGTCTGCAGACACGATAACGAAATATGTGTCACCCTCTTTCTTAAACATGATGTCGCCATCATCGTCAATCTCTGGTCTGTAGCCTTCACCCTTAATGTAAGAGAAGATTCTATCCCTCAGCTGCTTCTGCTGATAGGTGTACTCTTTCTGTGCGAATGTAGCCATGCTCATGGCAAGTGCCACAATTAATAAGATAACTTTGTTTTTCATACTATAAAATGTTAATTGTTAATGATTTGTTGTTTTTTCCCGATTATATAATCCTGTATAGAGCTGACATCGTCAGGGTGAAACCATGTTATCTCCGGATCACGCTTATACCATGTGAGTTGTTTGCGGCAGTAACGGCGGGTATTGCCTTGTATGCGTTCTATACATTCCTGCAATGACCATTTCCCGTCAATGTAGTCAAACATCTCTTTATATCCGACAGTATTAAGTGAGTTGCAGTGGCGCATGGGATATACCCGTCGTGCCTCTTCCTCAAATCCCAGTCTTATCATTTCCAGCACCCTTTGGTTGATGCGACTGTAAAGTTCCTCCCGCTCTCTTGTGAGACCGATCTTTATGATTTGAAACGGTCTTTGTTTTCTTGTATTGGTGCGGAATGATGTGTATGTCTTTCCTGTCATGGTTATAATCTCCATGGCATGAACCACCCGCTTGTGATTATTCCGGTCAACGATATCGTAGTATTCAGGATCTTTCTCTTGCAGTTCTCTCAGCAGAGGCTCTAATCCCTCCTGTTCATATCTGTGCTTCAGCAGTTGTCTGGTCTCGTCATCTATAGTGGGTATGTCGTCAATGCCGTTGCATACAGCATCAATATACATCATACTTCCTCCAGACATGACCACATCATCGTGAGTCTCATGCAGATTGCTGATGACTGTCAGTGCTGTCTCCTCAAAGAGTGATGCGCTATAATATTCCGTCAGTGGAAGGATTCCTGTAAGATGGTGCCTCACGGCATTCAACTCCTCTTCTGTCGGCGCTGCTGTACCAATAGGAATACCCTTGTATATCTGTCGTGAGTCGGCGTTGACAATCTCTGTGTGTAGCCATTTGGCTATCTCTATGGCTGTCTTTGTCTTACCCACACCGGTAGGACCCGTAATCACGACCAAGGCCTTCATTCCATTTACTTTAGGATACCCCTCTTTGATGACTCAATGAAGTCCACCACATATTGTAGTTGAGGTGTTATCTCCATTGTGGCTTTCAGTTCTTTCATGCCCTCAGAGATATTTCCCTTACTATATATAATGCGGTATGCCTCATGTATCTGTTCTATCTGTTCATTGGCAAAACCGCGTCTGCGCAGTCCGACGAGGTTGACACCCGCATAACGTATCGGCTCTTTGCCGGCAATGATATAAGGTGGTATGTCCTGACTGGTCCGGCTTCCGCCTTGTATCATGACATATCCTCCTATTCTGCAGAACTGATGAACCAATACCGTGGCGCTGATGATGGCAAAGTCATCAACCGTCACTTCTCCCGCCAGTTTGGTGGAGTTGCCGATGATGCATTGGCTGCCAATTACACAGTCGTGGGCAATGTGCATGTTCTCCATGAGTAGGTTGTTGTTGCCTACGATGGTTGTTCCCTTCGACGCTGTGCCGCGTGAGATGGTGACATTCTCACGTATGCTGTTGTTGTCACCTATTTCGCATATTGTGTCCTCACCTTTGAACTTCAGGTCCTGTGGTTTGGTGGAGATGCTTGCGCCCGGCAAGAACTCATTGCCATTACCGATACGTGCGCCATAGTTGATGGTTACGCTGTTTTGCATCACGTTATTGTCGCCAATGACGGTGTTGCGGTCGATAAAGCAGAATGGTCCGATTATATTACCGTCACCAAGTTTTGCTTCCGGGTGAACGTATGCTAATGGACTGATTTGATTCATAATATTGTTTTTTTATTTATAGATGCAATAGTGCTAATAGTGCAATAGTGCTATAGTGCTAATAGTATCTATTTATTCTTTACTATTTGTGCTGTGAAAGTTGCCTCGGCTACAACGGTGTCGCCAACGAACATATATCCCTTCATAGAGCTGATGCCATGTCTGACGGGATGAAGCAGTTCGACACGGAAGAGCAGGGTGTCTCCCGGCACCACCTTCTGGCGGAATTTCACGTCATCAATCTTCATAAAGTATGATGACCAGCGTTCCGGTTCCTCAAGGGTGTTGAGCACGAGCAGTCCGCCGCATTGTGCCATTGCCTCAACCATCAGCACACCCGGCATGACAGGCTCCTGTGGAAAGTGTCCGGTAAAGAATGGCTCATTGCTTGTCACATTCTTTATGCCAACGATGCTGTTAGGTCCGAGGGCAATCACCTTGTCAACGAGCTGCATCGGATAACGATGTGGCAACAGTTCGCGTATGCGGATATTGTCCATTATCGGCTCTTCATTGGGGTCGTAGATGGGAGCCTGTATCTCGTGCTTGCGTATCTCTTTGCGTACTAAGCGCGCAAAGCGGTTATTGATGGTGTGTCCTGGTCGGGTAGCGATGATACGTCCCTTGATGGGTTTGCCGATAAGCGCCATGTCGCCTATGATGTCAAGGAGTTTGTGACGTGTACACTCATTATCCCATACCAGCGGCTTATGCTGTATATAACCTAATTTAGTGGCATCCATGTGAGGAACTTTCAGCAGGTCTGCCAGTTTGTCGAGTTGTTCCTGCGTTATCTGCCTTTCGTATATCACGATGGCATTGTCCATGTCACCACCCTTAATGAGATTAGCCTTAAGCAGCGGTTCTATGTCTCTTACGAATACAAAAGTCCTTGCCGGAGCTATCTCATCCTTGAATAATGTTATGTCGTCGAGTGTCGCAAACTGACTGCTGATGAATTTTGACTCAAAGTTGCACATTGCGGTAATGCTGAACTCATCGTCTGGCAGCAGTGTGATGCATGAGCCGCTCTCATCATCTTTTACCTCAATCTTCTTGCGAATGATATAGTAATCCTTTGGAGCATTTTGCTCTTCTATTCCCACACCAAGTATTTTGTCAACATACATGGCAGCGGAACCGTCAAGGATAGGGAACTCCGGTCCGTTGACCTGAATGAGGCAGTTGTCAATGCCAAGAGCATAAAGGGCAGCTAGTCCGTGCTCTACCGTTGACACCCTGACCTCACCCTTGGCAAGCACCGTTCCTCGCTGAGTGTCGGTTACATTCTCTGCTTTGGCGTCAATAATCGGCTCACCGTCTAAATCGATACGTTGTATTCTATAGCCGGTGTTCTCTGGTGCGGGATTAAATGTCACGGTCAGGCTAAGTCCCGTATGCAGTCCCTTGCCGCATAGTGAGAAACTGCCTTTTAATGTCTTTTGCTTTTTTGTCTCCATTATGGTTATTTTTGCAATTTTTCTTTCAACTCGTCTATTTCCTTTTGCATAGCGTCAATCTGCTTCTTTATGTCCGGCAGCCGACGGAATACAGCGTAAGACCTGAAATATGATGTGGCTGGTATTACAGGGGTGCCAATTACCTGCTGGTCGCTCTTGAGGCTGCTTGGAGCGCCTCCCTGGGCACCGATAAACACCCTGTCGCCCACGGTTATATGACCACTGACGCCCACCTGACCACCGAACATACACCATTCTCCAACCTTTGTACTTCCGGCTATACCCACCTGTGATGACATAACAGTGTTGGCGCCAATCTCTGTATTGTGGGCTATCTGCACCAGGTTGTCCAGTTTTACGCCTTTGTGAATTATGGTGGCTCCCATCGTAGAGCGGTCAACACATGTGTTAGCGCCTATCTCTACGTCGTCTTCCAATATGACTATGCCAAGCTGTGGTATTTTGTCGTAGCCATGTTCTGTCTTGGCAAAACCGAAACCATCGGCACCGATGACAGTGCCGGAATGAACGACCACGTTGTTGCCAGCCTTACATCCGTGATAGATTGTAGCGTTTGGATAGAGGATGCAGTTGTTGCCCATTGTCACCTTATCACCTATGTAGGTGTTAGGATAGAGGAGACAGCCGTCACCGATTACCGCATCATCGCCGATAAAAGCAAATGGTCCGATGTAACAGTCCTTGCCAATCTTTGCTGTTGGTGAGATGAAGGCCAATTCACTGACACCTTTCTTTTTGGGTTGCATGGCATCATACATCTGAAGCAGCTTGGCAATGCTCTCGTATGCGTTAGCCACTCGTATGAGTGTTGCTGAAACGGGCTTCTCAAGCTCTATCTTCTCATCAATGAGCACAACAGACGATTTTGTGTCGTAGATGAAATGAATATACTTTGGGTTGGAGAGAAACGATATAGCCCCCTCTTTGCCATTCTCTATCTTTGTGAAGGTGGTTATCCTGGCGTTCTCGTCGCCTTCAATCCTACCTCCCACAAGTTGTGCTATTTGTAGTGCGGTAAATTCCATTTATCTCAAAACTTTAATCTTTCAACTTATATCAACCTGCAAAGTTAATTATAATTAAATGTAATACCAAAAAAATCACATTTTTTTTGCGGTATAACATAATTATTGTTGTCTTTTTTCTACTGTGAGACCTAATTCCTCAAGCTGTTTGGGGTCAAGTTCGCCTGGAGCGTCGAGCATAACGTCGCGGCCACTGTTGTTTTTGGGGAAAGCGATGCAGTCGCGAATGCTGTCAAGACCAGCCATAAGACTAACGAAACGGTCAAGGCCAAATGCCAGTCCGGCATGAGGCGGAGCACCGTACTTGAAGGCATTGATGAGGAAACCGAACTGAGCCATAGCCTTCTCGGGTGTGAATCCCAGGATCTCAAACATTTTCTCCTGCAACTGACCATCATGGATACGAAGGCTTCCACCTCCAACCTCAACACCATTGCATACGAAGTCGTATGCCATGGCACGTACTTTCTCAGGATGCTCATCAAGCAGTGGTATGTCTGCCGGGTTGGGCATGGTGAACGGGTGGTGAGTGGCCATAAGGCGCTGCTCCTCGACGCTCCACACAAACAGTGGGAAATCGACAATCCAAATACACTGGAATGTGTCTTTGTCTCGCAGTCCGAGGCGGTCGCCCATCTCAAGGCGCAGAGTGCAAAGCTGCGTGCGTGTCTTGTTTGCGCTGTCTCCGGAGAGGATAAGCACGAGGTCACCATCCTTTGCCCCTGTTTTCTCCTTCAGGTCAGCCCATATCTCCGGGGTGTAGAATTTGTCGATGCTTGACTTGGTTGTTCCATCCTCATTGTATTTCACATATACGAGGCCTTTAGCTCCCACTTGCGGACGTTTCACGAAGTCTGTCAGTTGGTCGAGTTGCTTACGGGTGTAGTTGGCGCATCCGGGGACGACGATACCGCCAATATACTCAGCGCTGTCGAAGACACTGAATGTGCCCGTTCCCTTCAGTACGTCCATCAGTTCCACAAACTCCATTCCGAACCTTATGTCAGGTTTGTCGCTGCCAAAACGTCTCATTGCTTCGTGCCATGTCATTTGCTGCAAGCGTGCCGGCAGGTCTATGCCCCTGACCTCCTTGAAGAGATGGCGTGCCATATCCTCAAATAACTGAATGACATCCTCTTGGTCAACGAATGACATCTCACAGTCAATCTGTGTGAATTCCGGCTGGCGGTCAGCTCTGAGGTCTTCGTCCCTAAAGCACTTTGCAATCTGGAAATACCTGTCAAAACCACTCACCATAAGCAGTTGTTTTAATGTCTGCGGACTCTGGGGTAGTGCGTAGAACTGTCCGGGGTTCATGCGTGATGGCACAACGAAGTCTCTTGCTCCCTCTGGTGTCGAACCAATTAGAATGGGTGTCTCCACCTCAATGAAATCTTTAGAATCAAGGAAGTTGCGTATGAGAATGGTCATGCGGTGACGTAATTCAAGGTTTTTCCTCACGCAGCCGCGTCTGAGGTCGAGATAGCGGTATTTCATTCTAATGTCATCACCGCCGTCAGTGTTATCCTCTATGGTGAATGGTGGCGTGTCACTTGTACTAAGTATATTGAGCTTTTCGCAAATTATCTCAATATCTCCTGTGGGGAGGTTTGGATTTTTACTCTGTCTCTCGCTCACCTTGCCCGTTGTCTGTATGCAGTATTCACGTCCCAGTTTGTTTGCCTTGTCGCACAGTTCTTTGTTATCGGACTCGTTGAATACCAGTTGCGTAATGCCATACCTGTCGCGCAGGTCAATAAAAGTCATTCCGCCCATCTTACGTAATCTCTGTACCCATCCGGCAAGTGTAACCTTTCTGCCGGCATCGGAGAGTCTTAACTCTCCGCAAGTGTTTGTTCTATACATTTGTATTAAGTCGTTTTTGTTATTTTGGGTGCAAATTTACGAAAATGTTTTCAGAAATCAGTCATTCTGCCTGTTTTTTTTGTTGTATTATGTTTGATATTGCCTATTATAGTGCCCCAAAAGCGTTTATTTGCTGTTGTTTGCGTCTTTTTGTTTTGATGTATGTCAAGAAATTGTTGAAATATGCTCTATGTGGCTGAAAAATTGCAATTTTCTGTAAATATAATTTTTTTCGTACAAAAAAAGTTTGTAACTTTGCACCCGCAAAAGGAAAGTTCGTGGTTTTTCCACACTAAATTTTAATTATTATGGCAGAAGAAAAGAAAGTTACAAAGGCAGCAGCTGCTAAGAAGGCTGCTCCAAAGAAGACAACAGCTAAGAAGGCTGAGTTAGTTATCAATGCAGAGAATGTAGGCTTCAAGGCCGGTGACGTTTATCAGGCTCTCTCTACATCAGAGAAGGCTCTGACCCTTGCTCAGATTGCAAAGAAGGCTAAGATCACAACAGAGGAGGCTCTTCTCGGTATGGGTTGGCTCCTGAAAGAGGGTAAGATTGCTGGCGAGGATAACAAAATCGCTTTGGCTTAATTTAGAAGGATTATATTATCAAGGGACACGCTGCCGTAAGGAGGCGTGTCCTTTTTTACATTACATTGTGTTTAACCTGACATGAAGAGTTTTGAGAGGGAGATAACGCGCATCTTTGTTGAGGCTGGTCCAGGTGGGCTCTCAATAAAGAAGTCGGCTATTCACCTTCATAACTCATTAAACACACTTTTCTGCCCCGTTGAGTTCAACGAGATTTATCGTTTTGTGACAAATTTCGTCCATCGCAACAGCCATGGCAAGTGTCCAATGCTTGTTACTGCCGGCAAGCGTGGCAGATACCGTATTAATAGATTATATTCAGAAATGCCTTTGCTGGAACAAATGGACATGGCAGCCGAAGATATAATTATTCAGGATACGGCAGAAAAACCAGACAAACAGTTGTCTATTTTTGAGCTTTCAGACTCTGAATAACGATGCTGACGTTAGTGGGTAGCCGTTGAACCATATTGTTAATATACCAAAAAAATAATGATTTTTCCCTTTCTTGTTTGTCATTAATGCAAAATAATTCATACCTTTGCAGGGATGATGAATACTATAAAAACATTGGTATATGACAAAACAATTTTTATTGGGTTTTGATGTTGGAAGCAGCTCGGTAAAAGCATCATTGGTGGATGTTGAGACCGGGCAGTGTGCCGCATCAGCTTTTTTCCCAGACAACGAGGCTCCCATAATGGCGGTAAAAGCAGGGTGGGCAGAACAGGATCCTGAGAGCTGGTGGAAATACGCCAAACAAAGTTTGCAAAAGATTATGGCAGAAACAGGTGCCAAAGGTGATGATATCAAGGCTATCGGTATCTCATATCAGATGCATGGCTTGGTGTGTGTTGATAAAGACCAGAAGGTGCTTCGCCCTTCTATCATCTGGTGTGACTCCAGGGCGGTGCCTTACGGTGAGAAGGCTTTCAATGACCTTGGTGCAGAACAGTGTCTCGGCCATCTGCTTAATTCACCCGGTAATTTCACAGCCGCTAAACTGGCATGGGTAAAGGAGAATGAGCCGGAAATCTTTGATAGGATTGACAAGTTTATGCTTCCCGGTGACTATTTAGCCATGCGCCTTAGTGGTGAGGTGAATACCACAATAAGCGGACTTAGCGAAGGTATGCTTTGGGATTTTAAGGAGAAAGCCCCGGCAAAATTCTTGCTTGACTATTATGGTTTCAGCGACAGTCAGGTGCCGGATATCGTACCAACTTTCAGCATACAGTCTGTAGTGTCGGACATCGCAGCTGCCGAACTCGGTCTTAAGGCGGGTACTCCAATATCCTACCGTGCCGGCGACCAGCCCAACAACGCACTCTCCCTTAATGTGTTTAATCCTGGCGAGATAGCATCCACAGCCGGTACTTCCGGTGTTGTGTATGGTGTCCTTGGTGATGTCAATTACGACCCCAAGAGCCGTGTCAACACATTTGCCCACGTCAACTATACTCCTGATCTGGATCGTCTTGGTGTGCTGTTGTGTATCAACGGCACAGGAATACTTAACGCATGGGTTCGCCGCACCATAGCACCAGAGGGAATAAGTTACGCCGACATGAACACTCTGACAGACCAGGTACCAATAGGTAGTGATGGCGTTGTCATCATTCCGTTTGGCAATGGCGCAGAACGAGTTCTTGAGAATCGTGAGACTGGCTGTTCCATCCATGGAGTCAATTTCAACAAACATACAAAGGCTCACCTGATGCGCGCTGCCCAAGAGGGTATAGTGTTTAGTTTCTGCTATGGCATGGAGGTGATGCAGCAGATGGGTATGGAAATAAATAAAATTCATGCCGGTAAGGCAAACATGTTCTTGAGTCCTCTATTCCGTGATACCCTTGCCAATGTTAGCGGTGCTACGATCGAACTCTATGAGACCGACGGTAGTATTGGTGCCGCCAAGGGAGCCGGCATGGGTTGCGGACTTTATAAAGACCACAATGAGGCCTTCTCGACACTTAAGCAATTAGCAGTTATAGAGCCTGATGCCTCAAAGCGCACCGCTTACCTGTCGGCATATACAGAATGGAAACAACAACTTAACAAAATCATAACACATTAAAAACTTAATTTTATCATGGCAAAAGAGTATTTTCCACAAATTGGTAAGATTCCTTTTGAGGGAACAGAGAGTAAAAACGTATTAGCATTCCATTACTATGAGCCGGAGAAGGTGGTAATGGGCAAGAAAATGAAAGACTGGCTGAAATTTGCCATGGCATGGTGGCACACCCTCTGTCAGGCCAGCGGTGATCAGTTTGGTGGTCAGACCCGCAGTTATGAGTGGGATAAGGCTGACTGTCCAGTACAGCGTGCTAAGGATAAGATGGATGCTGGTTTCGAGTTGATGAATAAGTTGGGAATAGAGTATTTCTGCTTCCATGACATCGACCTCGTAGAAGAGGCTCCTACCATCGCTGAATATGAGGAGCGTATGAAGGCTATCACCGACTACGCATTGGAGAAGATGAAGGAGTATCCCAATATCAAACTTCTCTGGGGTACAGCCAATGTGTTTGGTAACAAACGTTACATGAACGGTGCCGCTACAAACCCGGACTTCGACGTTGTAGCACGTGCAGCCGTACAGATTAAGAACGCTATTGACGCAACAATAAAGTTAGGTGGTACCAACTATGTGTTCTGGGGTGGCAGAGAGGGCTACATGAGCCTGCTCAACACTGATCAGAAGCGTGAGAAAGAGCATCTGGCACAAATGCTTACAGCTGCCCGTGACTATGCTCGCGCAAAGGGCTTTAAGGGTACATTCCTTATTGAGCCGAAGCCAATGGAGCCCACGAAGCATCAGTATGATGTGGACACAGAGACCGTTGTCGGTTTCTTACGCGCCCATGGTCTTGACAAGGACTTCAAGGTGAATATTGAGGTTAACCATGCCACTCTGGCAGGTCACACCTTTGAGCATGAGTTAGCAGTGGCTGTTGACAACGGTATGCTTGGTTCAATAGACGCTAACCGTGGTGACGCTCAGAATGGCTGGGATACAGACCAGTTCCCGATTGACAACTATGAGTTGACACAGGCAATGATGGAGATTATCCGCAATGGTGGTCTTGGTAATGGCGGTACTAACTTTGATGCTAAGATCCGTCGTAACTCAACCGACCTTGAGGATCTTTTCATAGCGCATATCAGTGGTATGGATGCCATGGCACGTGCCTTGATGAATGCTGCCGCAATCCTTGAGGAGAGCGAGTTGCCTGCAATGAAGAAAGCCCGTTATGCCAGCTTTGACAGCGGTATTGGTAAGGACTTTGAGGATGGTAAGCTCACCCTTGAGCAGGTTTACGAGTATGGCAAGAAAGTTGAGGAACCCAAGCAGACCAGCGGTAAACAAGAGAAATATGAGACAATCGTTGCCCTCTATGCTAAATAAGCCTTGACCAAAGATATTATTAGAGTCCTGGACCATGTAATTGGTTCGGGACTTTTTTTGCCGTTTTTTTTTGGTTTTTCAAATAAAATGTTTTAATTTTGCATTTTTAATGGATATAGTTGCAAGAGTTGCAATAAGTGGTGTGATTGGCATTAAAACAGATAGATTATGAAGCAGAAGTTTAACCATGTGGTGATAATGGCTGGTGGTGTGGGAAGCCGATTCTGGCCTATGAGTACCGATGATATGCCCAAGCAGTTTATTGACGTACTTGGAGTAGGACGAAGTCTGATGCAGCTGACATACGACCGCTTCGCCGGTCTGTGTGATCCGTCTAACGTATGGATAATGACCAATGTGAGGTATTTCGATATCGTGAAACAACAGCTTCCTGATGTGCCTGAGGGCAATATCCTGTGTGAGCCATGTCGCCGTAATACGGCTCCATGTATAGCATACGTCAGTTGGCGTATCAAGAGCAAGGATCCCAATGCCAATGTGGTTGTTACTCCCAGCGATCATATTGTCACGGATCCAGTGGAGTTTCGCCGCGTTATACAGCTGTGTATGACTTATACGGCAGAGACAGACTCTATCGTGACACTTGGTATGAAACCCGACCGTCCCGAGACCGGTTATGGATACATCAAGGCCGACTTGTCTTACAGCAGTGCACGCCACAAGGAGATATTCCCTGTTGACGCTTTCCGAGAGAAACCCGATTTAGAGACAGCAAAGATGTACCTAAGGGACAAAAGTTTCTATTGGAACTCTGGTATATTTATCTGGAGTGTTCACACCATTGTCAATGCTTTCCGGGTTTACCAGCCATCCATATCACGTATTTTCGAGTCGTTACTTCCTGTCTATGGCACACCTCAAGAGCAGGAGGCTATCAACAACAGTTATCCGGATTGCGACAGCATATCCGTTGACTATGCCATTATGGAGAAGTCCCAGGAGATATTCGTCTGCCCTGCGTCATTCGGATGGAGTGACCTCGGCACATGGGGCTCATTGCGCATGCAGACAGGTAAGGACTTATATGGCAATGCCATTATCGGCGACAACGTCATACTGCATGAGTCGCACGATAATATTATCCATACGATAGGTATGAAGAAGGTGGTGATTCAGGGTCTTGACGGTTTCATCGTAGCAGAACAAGACGGTACATTACTTATCTGCAGACTTTCGGAGGAACAGAGAATAAAGCAGTTTACAGGGAATTAAAAGGGGAGTTGCAAAGGATTTTAAACGGATAATAATCTATAAGTAATATAAAAGGAATGAAAAAAGTTGCGCTTATAACAGGTATAACCGGTCAGGACGGCAGTTTCCTGGCGGAGTTTCTGATAGAGAAGAACTATGAGGTTCATGGTTTGTTGCGTCGTAGCTCGTCGTTCAATACAGGACGTATTGAACATCTTTACTTAGACGAGTGGGTGAGAGATATGAAGAAGCAGAGACTTATTAATCTGCACTGGGCAGATATGACAGACTCCTCTTCACTCATACGCATCATCAACGAGGTGCAGCCAACAGAGATATACAACCTTGCGGCACAGAGTCATGTTAAGGTGAGTTTTGATGTGCCGGAATATACAGCAGAGACAGATGCCGTGGGCGTTTTACGTTTGCTTGAGGCTGTAAGGATATGTGGCTTGGAGAAGAGCTGCCGCATTTATCAGGCAAGTACGTCTGAGTTATATGGTAAGGTTCAGGAGGTGCCTCAGACAGAGACGACTCCATTCTATCCCCGTTCTCCGTACGGTGTAGCAAAACTCTATGGTTTCTGGATTATGAAGAACTACCGCGAGAGCTATGGCATGTATTGCTGCAACGGCATACTGTTTAATCATGAGAGCGAGCGTCGTGGTGAGACATTCGTTACCCGAAAGATCACACTCGCCGCAAGCCGTATAGCTCAGGGCTATCAAGACAAGCTGTATCTTGGTAACCTCAATGCGTTGCGTGACTGGGGTTATGCCCGTGATTATGTGGAGTGCATGTGGCTCTTCCTTCAGCAGGAGGAGGCAGATGACTTTGTTATAGCCACAGGAGAATACCATACTGTACGAGAGTTTGCCACACTCGCTTTCCATGAGGTTGGAATAGAACTTGAATGGCAGGGCAGTGGTGTTGACGAGAAAGGTATAGACAAGGCTACCGGCAGGGTGCTTGTTGAGGTAGATCCAAAATATTTCCG
>JAGDAU010000222.1 GCA_017959365.1 Prevotella sp. | reverse complement strand
GCATAATTTCTGTTGAAAGTGGAAAACAGAACGTAGGAAACGGTAATGGCGCATGGTACACACTTGACGGTCGCAGACTCAATGCTAAGCCAACCCAGCGTGGTGTGTATATCCACAATGGCAAGAAGATAGTGGTGAAATAACGGGAACGTTAACGGGAACGGGAACTGATTTCAACGGGAACGTTAACGGGAACGGGAACTAATTCACTTTCAACTCTAAACTTTCGACTATAAACTTTAAACAATAATATCTATGAGACAGAGAGTATTTATAACACTTGCCCTGCTGTGGGCAGTGGCATTAGGTGTCTGGGCAGATGACATATCTGCCGATCAGGCCCTTGAGCAGGCTCAGGAGTTTTTGCAGACCAGGAAGGCGGCAAACGGCGGACCGCGCTATGCACCTGGTAAAACACCCAAACTGAAACTGGCAAGCCGGCTGAGCGGATTGTATTTATTTAATGTGGACAATAGCGGTTTTGTCATTGTAAGTAATGATGATAGAACGATGCCAATCCTCGGATTTAGCGACAGTGGTGTCATAGACCCGCAAAAGATACCCGACAATATGCGGGTGTGGCTTCAGGGTTATGCTGACCAGATAGCATACATGAAGAAGAACAACATCACCAACGCACCGATGAAGGCACCGGGTACGGCGACCATAGGTCCGCTGCTTACAACGAAGTGGAATCAGGGAGAGCCCTATAACAGCTTTTGTCCCTATCCTTCGCCAACGGGTTGTGTTGCCACCGCCATGGCGCAGGTAATGTACTACACCGAGACCAAGGCAGGCAACAGCACAACATCTACAACGGATGTGATACCCGGATATACCACAGCTACGTATGGCCTGAGCATTAATGCTATACCTGCCGGCGAAACAATCCCTTGGGCAAATATGATAGATGACTATAGTGGCAGCTATACGGAGAATCAGGCACAATCCGTTGCGGCAATAATGGCTGTTTGCGGTTATTCTGTTCAGATGGACTATACACCGGAAGGTTCAGGAGCCCAGGTCTCTGCCGTGGCAGATGCCCTAAAGGCATATTTCGGTTATGCAAGCACCACTCAATATCTGTCTCGTAGTTATTATTCGTATGATAATTGGATGAGTTTGATATATAACGAGTTACAACAAGGGCGTCCTGTCGTCTATGGTGGTTGTGCCACAGACAACGCACACGCCTTTGTGTGTGACGGTTATAAGTATGAGGATGACGCACCACTGTTTCATATTAACTGGGGATGGGGTGGTCAGAGTGACGGCTTCTTTGTCCTGTCTGTCCTGAACCCTCAGGTGCAGGGAATAGGCGGTAGTGTCACGATCAGTGCTTACAATTTCGGCCAGGAGGCTGTGGTCGGTATTCAGAAGGTTGGTGGTACAGGAACTGTCACCGGAACACCTAATGACGTAAACATCAAAGTCAACTCAGTCAGTGTGGCTGAGAGTACTATAGCGTTGGGCGAGAGTGTTGATGTTACCGTAAACGTGACAAATAATAGTTCTGATGATTACGACGGTGACGTGTGGGTTCTTGTCGATGGCTATCCACAGATTGCCAAGACATTCCAGATACCAAGCCATCAGACTATGGATTGTGTCATTTCCCTGACCCCTGATTATACCGGAACGCTCACTTTGATACCTGGATGGCCATCAAGTACGGGAGGCTATTATGGAAATCCCAATATCAATACCACGCTTACTGTGGTTGACGCGACACCGACAAACCTTACTGTTCCGATGGTAGGGGCACATACGGCAAATATCAACTGGACTAATGGCACAGGGGCCACAACGTGGAACCTGCGTTATAGACCAATGAGTGTCACAGAGGAGAATTTTGACGGTGAGATATCAGATTGGACGACATACGATGGGGATAATGACGGATATGACTGGGGATTGCTTCCTACCTCCGGTATAGACGGCTCAAAATGTTTCGCCTCACCCAGCTACTATAACGGTTCAGCCCTTGACCCTTCAGATTGGCTTGTCACCCCGGAATTTAATCTTGGCGGATCGATGTCATTCTTCGCAAGAGGTGAGGGCGAGAAATTCGTTGCCCTTGTTTCCACAAACGGTGCCAACTTTACACAACTCTCTGATGAGATAACAGCCACATCCAATTGGAAAAGATATACACTCGACCTAAGTGGTTATGCCGGAAAAACCGGATTTGTGGCAATAATACACCAGAACAGTTCCGGACATACGTCTGAATCATTCCTGTATGTTGACGATGTGGTCTTCTACGAGGTTAACGGCAATTGGATGACCGTAAGCGGGGTGTCAAACCCATGCACTCTGACGGGGCTGAATGCTGCCACTGGCTATGAGGCTCAGGTACAGGGTGACATCAACGGTGGCGGTAATTGGAGTTACAGCACCAACTTCACCACCCTTGATAACACACCTGACGGTCTTACGGCAAGCAATATCACTTCCAACAGCGCCACAATAGACTGGAATGCCGGTGAGGAAGTGCTATGGAACCTGCGCTACAGGATGAAGTCGCTAAAGACAACCACTTACGAGATAAACAATGATATGAGCATCACTCAGCCGAGTATGATGCAAATGCTCTCAGGAAACCTTCCTGACGGTTGGATATGGTATAGTATTGACACTGATGGTTATAATTGGGAGAAGTCAGAGGGTACAGGACGCAATGAAACGATGTGTCTGAGGTCTGCAAGCAAAGACGGCACGACAGACCTGACGCCAGCCAACCTCCTTGCCACACCAGAGATAAACCTGGGCGGAAGAGTGAAGTTCTGGACACGCGGTGAGGATGCCTCTGCCCCAACAGAAAAACTTTATGTTGGCGTAATGAAAAGTGATGTGTCAACTACGGATTTAGCCGCTCTGGTGATGAGCATCAGAATGTCTTCCGGCAACTACGATGTGACCACAAGCAAAGCTGTCACAGTGCTGGAAACAATAGAGACAACATCAGAATATGTGGAGCATGACATTGACCTCAGTGCTTTTACGGGAAAAGGATACATTATATTCCTCCATTACGGCAGTTCTGGGCAGTCGGCAGTGAATATTGACGACATCTCTATTATTGAGCCTAATGACTGGACAGACATCGATGACATCACAACCAACAGCCAGGGACTGGAAGGCCTCTTAGGGTCAACGGATTATGAGGTGCAGGTGCAGGCTGTATATAACGATGTTAAAAGCAGCTGGAGTGATGTGCTTGACTTTACCACTGATGTCACCTTGCTGACAATACTTAATGATGACAGCGATGCTGAGACCAAGAACTCCGCTTTGATAGCTGCGTTGCAAGGTCAGACAGTAAACGTTACCCTTGCCAACCGCACCCTCTACAGAGATGGGTATTGGAACACTCTCACTGTGCCATTCAATGTTGATCTGACCGACGAGGCATGTCCGCTGTATGGCGCTACAGCCCTTCCGTTGTCAGAGGCAAGCATCACTGGTAGCACGCTGAACCTGACCTTCGGTAACTCTGTGGATGAGCTTGTGGCTGGCACACCCTATATTATCAAGTGGGAAGCTGCCGCAACAAACATTGTTAATCCGGTATTCACCGGAGTGACCATCAGCACTGACAATAACGACTTCACCAACGGTGTGGAGGGTGAGTTGAAGGTGAGGTTCCTCGGCACATACGACATGAAGACCATTGACACTGAGAACAGGAGTATCCTCTTCATGGGCGACGAGAGCGGTCTCTATTATCCGAATGGCATAGACCAGACCTTCATCGGTGCCTGCCGCGCCTACTTCATGATAGGCGAGGGTGACGCCCTTGCCCGTCAGATTACCTACTTCAACATCGACTTCGGTGGCGGTAATATTGACACCGGCATCATTAACATTTACGATTTGACGATTTACAATTCACGATTTGATAATGCCTGGTACACTATCGACGGTCGCAAGCTTAACGCTAAGCCAACCCAGCGTGGTGTCTATATCCACAATGGCAAGAAGATGGTAATCAAATAACAGCGTTTTTAGTACGAGGTCTTAGTACTAAGACTTCGTACTAAAAACAAAACTCATCAATTTGAAAACTTAAAAACTAATATATATGAAGAAAAATTATGAAAAGCCTTCAATGAAGATGACAGGCGTAGAGGTGACAAGTTGTTTGTGTAATCAATCCGTAAAGGATGTGGTCAGTAACGTTAACCTTAACCCCGTTATTAATCCTGGTAGTGGCAATGCCCGCTCAAGGCAAAGCAATGTCTGGGATGAAGAATGGACGGATGACGAATAAATAGTGAGCATACAAAAAATAGAATCCCGAAAGGTTTACAAACCTTTCGGGATTCATTTTATAAGTTGACGAGGATATAAGTTGATAAGTTGACGAGTTGTTAGATTACTTCGTGATTATTTACTATTTATAGGTACTCAGGCGAGCAAAGCTCGGAGTCCTATTGATTAGTTCCCGTTCCCGTTAACGTTCCCGTTGAGAAAAACTATATCACTTTCAACTTTCAACATTAAACTTTAAACCAACAAGTTTCGCATTCGCGAAACTTGTATTACCTCACTTCTTTATATTCGGCTCCTCAAGGCCAAGACCTTTCTTCTTGTCAACGGCGATGAGGGTGAGACCTAACAGCAGTGCGGCAACGCCAAGGCATGCGAGCATGATAAGCGGATAGGTGTAGTCATACTGTGTGGGGTCGGTGACACCCGGGTTGCTGCTCTTAAGCACCTTACCGATAAGGAGCGGGAAGAGCCACAGACCGATGTTCTGAATCCAGAAAATCAGTGCGTAGGCAGAACCAATCACCTTGGCGTCAACAAGTTTTGGCACGCTGGGCCATAGTGACGCAGGAACAAGTGAGAAGGATGATCCAAGCACCAGAATTGTGATATATGCCACCACGATACCGCCAATGGCATTGCCCTTAAACATCGGCAACACGAATGCAAACGTGAGATGGCATGCTATGAGCAACAGCGAACCAAGTACAAGCATGGAGGCTGCCTTACCCTTGTGATCGACATAACTGCTGAGGATAGGCGTGATAAGCACTGCGAGCAATGGGAACACTGCAAAGATGCTCTCTGCCGACTGACGCATATAACCCATATAGCAATAGGTAATGAGTGCGACTATAGACAGTCCGAGCAGACCGTAACGCATACCCTGTTTCTTCTGGAAATTGCTGGCGAAACCGGCGGCAGCCACAAAGAGCATGATGATATACTGTACTATGGTTACCGTAGAGCTTGCCCAGAAAGAGCCAGCCTCGGGGGCTGTCAGTGTGAGGTTACACTGAAGCATATTGACGGCGTATTTCTGGAAGGGGAAGATAGCGGAGTAATAAAGCACGCAAAGCAGGGCAACAAGCCAGAAACCGCTGTCGGTGAGTATCTTGCCAAGGTCGGAAATCTTAAACGGGTCGTCTTTTTCCTCAGCCTCACCGGTCTGGCTGTCTAACTTCTTATCCATAAAGAAATATACTATACACATGATAAGGGCAATGCAGAGCAACACCACACCAAAAGCCACAGAGCGGCTGACACTGACATGGCCGCCTAACTTAGCGAAGAAAGGCGAGAAAATCATACAGGTGGCAACGCCAAGACGGGCGAGAGCCATCTCTGAACCCATGGCGAGAGCCATCTCGCGCCCCTTAAACCATTTCACTATACCACGGCTCACGGTAATACCTGCCATCTCGCAGCCGCAGCCGAAGATCATAAAGCCACATGCCGCAAACTTAGCCGAGGCGGGCATGCCTTTATAGAAGGGGCTTACGCCTAACTCATCAAAGCCGGGGATATAGTTGAGGTTGTTGGTGAACCATGTCTCCAGACCGCTGCCGGCAAAACTGTCGGTCACGGCATACCATTTGATGATGGCACCCACCAGCATGACGGCGCCGGACAGGATGGCGGTGAAACGGACACCCATCTTGTCGAGGATGATGCCGGCAAAAATCAAGAAGAAGACAAACACATTGAGGAACACCTCGGAACCTTGCATCGTACCGAAGGCGGTGGAGTCCCAT
>JAGDAU010000221.1 GCA_017959365.1 Prevotella sp. | reverse complement strand
GCTCCGGCAGAATGGGGAATAGAAGACACTCGGGAAATGGATCTTTCAGAGCTTTTGAAAAAGGCTCCGCGTGAGAGTTTGCAGAAAGTTCATGCCATTCGAGGAACAAAGCTTGTTATCATGCTTGTGGCTGCCGTTATCACCCCTCCTGACCTTATGACCCTTATCCTTGTCACTATACCACTCTACCTACTTTATGAGGTAAGCATCAGGGTGGTAAAAATCGTAGAGGAATAGAGCTGTTATACCATCTCCTTAAGTATGTTGATTTGTCTGGTTTTAGACAAATAAAGTGTGTTTATTCGTCTGAAAATGGGTGTTTGTGTATAGTTTTAGACAAATAAAGTGTGTTTATTCGTCTGAAAATGGGTGTTTGGGTCTGGTTTTAGACAAATAAAGTGTGTTTGTTTGTCTGAAAGTGTGTGTTTATATGCGGTTTTAGACAAATAAAGTGTTTTTATTTGTATAAAAGTAGGTTTTTTGTGTGATTTTAGACAAATAAAGTGAATTATTTTGTTTTTATTAAAATAAGTTACATTGTAACTTGCTTGATGCCTGTGGGGATGCCGCCGGGTACGAAGCCGTAATAGGCGTTGAGGATAGAGTCGCGTGTCTCCGGCATGCTCCATTTGAATGTTGCCTCACTGCGGTCTTTGCCGTCAATGAGTCCCATCCAGTAGAACGCCGCGCAGTCGTATTCCTTACACAGGCGTGTGATGTCGGCGGCCTGACGGCCCGCCTCTTTTCTCTGTGCTGTTGTGCTGTTGCCGTCTATAACAAGAGACCCGTTGGTGCCATATTCACCGATTATTACGGGGTATCCCTTGCTGATAAAATATGTATCAAGGTTGCCGAATATCCATTTCACCTCCTTCAGACAGTCGGCGGTCCATTTGTAGTTGTAGGTCTTCACCCAGTCGTAAGGTGAGTAAGTGTGTACCTCTATAGCTATATGTCCTGTGCCTATGGGATCTGTCGGTGGTACGAAGTCGGTCACCACCCTGTTGGAGTTACCCCATGAGCCTCCGTATGAGCCGGAGTAGGTTGTGACTATCAGGTTTCGTTTGGCGTTGTTTCCGCCTGTTGCCCTCACGGTGTTCACAAAGCTCTGTGCATAGTTGTTGATGGCTTGCAGGTTGCTGAGATTGGCCGGATAGTTCCACTGGTTAGCCTTCTCTAACATCTCGTTGTATCCCTCAAAGAGCAGGTGCTGGTCGTAGTCACGGAAGCGTTCAGCTATCTGCTGCCATATCTTGACGAATTTCTTGTTGAGAGAGTCAAATTTGGTGTTGTCAGCCCATAGCCAGCAGCCGGTGTCATCGGCTCCCGTATCGTGATGAACGTTGAGAATACAGTACATATTGTTGTTGATGACATAGTCAACCACCTGCTGCACCCTGTTCATCCATTTAGCATCTATGATAGTGTCATTATTGAGGTGCTGGAACCAGGTTACTGGTACTCGTATGGCATTGAATCCCTTAGCTTTGAATGCCTTCAACAGGTGCTCATCCGTCACTGGCTGTCCCCATGCCGTTTCATAATTGCCTGGCGCCTTGTTGTTGCCGATCCACAGTCCCCAGCTGTCGAGTGAATTGCCGAGATTCCAACCCACCCTCATGTTGATAACCGCCTGTTGTGCCGTTTCAAAATCCTGCTCTGCCGCCTTGGTGACAGGGATGTTGCGTGATACGCTTTCCTGTTGACTGTTATTGGTATCTTCCAATATTGTGTCATCACCAGATGAGCATGAAGCCATAACAGCTGTCATCATGTATGTTATAAAACAAAAAATATAGTTTTTCATTATTATCGGTGTTGAATAATTCACTTGTATATGCTTTTTATGTGTTTGGCAAAATTACCAACTTTTTCTTTGCGAAACAAATTTTTAAATCACTTTATTTTTTTTATTTGGTGTCTAAAACGCTGTGTCATTTGCTTTTTAAGCCGTTGAATAACAATTTTGCGGCTGTAATGTAGCCGCAAAACTAAAAAAACTCGCTGTTGCTGGTTGAAAAATGCAATAAAATGATGTTGGTTGGCGTTATTCATAGCGTATATACAAAAAATAGTGTTTAAATGATAGAATATATCAGGGGTGAACTGACTGAGGTCACTCCGGCAATGGCTGTTGTTGAGGCAGCTGGAGTGGGTTATGCACTCAATATTTCACTCAACACCTTCTCTGCTATTCAGGAGAAGAAAGATGTAAAGCTCTACGTGGCAGAGCAACTTGTGGCAGGAGGCCGTGATGACTCATTTACCCTTTTTGGGTTCGCCACACGTGAAGAGCGCGAACTATATCTGATGCTTAAGACGGTGTCGGGTGTTGGTGGCAATACGGCGAGGATGATTCTCTCATCTCTCTCGCCCTCAGAGTTATGTGAGGCTATCTCTACCGGCAACGAGCGTATGCTGAAGAATGTCAAGGGAATAGGTCTGAAGACAGCGCAGAGGATTATCGTTGACCTGCATGACAAGATTGAGTCTGTGGGATTGAGTGTTCAGACTCCGTCGGATGGTGGTACTCCTGTACCGCAAATCAATAAAGAGGTGAGGGATGAGGCTGTCAGGGCCCTTACTATGCTTGGATTCTCGCCGGCTCCCACAGCTAAGGTCGTTACTGCTATATTGCATGATTCTCCGGATATGCCTGTGGAGCAAGTGGTAAAGAATGCGTTGAAACAAATTAAGTGATTAACGATTTTATCGATTTACTATTAGACGATTTACTATTTATTTGACAGTTTAAATATTCAATGAAGAAAAGAATATGCATCATACTTATTGTGCTGCTTGGCATCAACGTCCTGACGATGCTGGGTGGACGCTCTGTGCCCTCGCTGCTCAGAGAGGTTGTGATGCATCTTTCTATGCCAAGTGAATATGAGTCTTCTAATAACAACCAAACTTTCAATGCTTTACCAGATGTCAACCAGACTCTTCCACCAGACACCAACAGGATAAAAATGCCTGATGTGGAGATTGAGGAGGAAGACATACCAGACTCATTGCTCAACCCGCGATGGAAGATACAGCGTACCGTTCCGATTACCATCGATGACCTATATCAGAATGCTGCTGACTTAGAGCGTCCTGAGAACCTGAAGCAGACGGTGGAGTATAACGATACTTTGGATACCTATATCATTGGCAACAAGATAGGAGGCACATACATAGAGGCTCCGCTGATGCTTACTCCACAGGAGTATAAGGATTGGAGTCTGAAGCAGTCGTTCTACAGGTTTTTCAGGTCTAAGAATGACGAGATACTGCAGTTGCAAGGTAAGGAGAAATTTGATTTCACCGACATGCATTTCGACCTTGGACCGGCAGAGAAGATCTTCGGACCAGGCGGTGTGAGAATAAAGACTCAAGGTACCGCTGAGCTGAAATTCGGTGCCACAATGAAGAACATTGACAACCCGTCACTGCCCATACGTAATAGAAAGACAACAACTCTTGACTTTGATGAGAAGATCAATCTCAATGTCAATGGTAAGGTGGGTGACAAGGTGAACATGAACCTCAATTATAACACCGACGCCACCTTTGACTATGATGACCAAAACCTGAAACTGAAATATGAAGGCAAGGAAGACGAAATAATAAAACTTGTTGAGGGCGGTAATGTGACATTCCCATCTAACAACTCTCTGGTACGTGGAGCCAG
>JAGDAU010000220.1 GCA_017959365.1 Prevotella sp. | reverse complement strand
TGATGCTCATGATGCTCATGCTCATCGTGGTCATCATCCTCGTGTTCATGCTCATCATGTACAGTGTCGAGCTCATGAATCCAAGCCGCAGATGATGCCACGCTGTTGAAATCAAACAGATGGGTGTTGATTATCTTGTCGAGGCTTACATTGCCGTAGTCACACTCTATTATCTCTGCCTTGGGCTGTAGTGTGCGTACTATTTTCCTTACTCTACCCAATTCCTCGGGTGTTATCTCCGATGCCTTGTTGAGTAATACGATATTACAGAACTCAATCTGTTGGATAACAAGATTTTCTATATCCTCCTCCTCTATATCGCCACGCAGGAGCAGCTCGCCGCTGCCGAATTCATCCTTCATCCTGAGGGCATCGACAACGGTGACTATACAGTCGAGGCGTGGCAGACCGTCTTTCACGTATTCTATACCCATGCCCGGCAGAGAGCAAATGGTCTGTGCTATCGGAGCCGGCTCACATATACCGCTCGCCTCAATAACGATATAGTCGAAGCGGTGCATAGAGGTGATGTCACGTAATTGCTCCACCAGGTCCATCTTCAGCGTGCAGCAGATGCAACCGTTCTGCAGCGCCACCAGACTTTCGTCTTTTTTGCCCACGATGCCTCCTCTGTCGATGAGGTCAGCGTCGATGTTCACCTCTCCTATGTCATTGACGATAACGGAAAACCTGATACCTTGTTTGTTGGTGAGAATCCTGTTGAGTAATGTTGTCTTTCCGCTGCCGAGATAGCCTGTAAGCAGCAACACTGGTATAGCTGTTATTTGCATGTCTTAGTCTTAAATCAAAATCACTGTTATCTTTTATCTTTTATCTTTTATCTTTAAACTTTAAACTTTCAACTCATTAGAACGCCACCTGTAGCTGAGCCTGCAGGTTGTTGTAATCCTTCTGGTATTGGCTCCATGTGCGGGTGTACTGTACTTGCAACCGGCATTTCTTGTAGAACCAATACTGTATGCCGGCGGTGACCTGTGTCTGGTCATATTTCATTCTGGTGTTGCGGTCAAACCAGTCACCGGAGGCTATGATGTCCATGCCTTGTGTCACCGGAACGCATGCCGTGAGGTATGCTCCCTGACTTGTCACATTGCCGTCCTTACCGTTCAGGTACTCACCGCGCAGGCTGAGGGGGCGCGCCTCCTTATATTTACCCGCAGCATAGCTGCCAACCTTATATTCAGCGCCTGCGCTGAAGCGGTCGCGGCGGTAGTCGTCACCCTCTTTGATGTCGGGGTTCCACTCTGCCTCACCGATGGCGTGTCCCTTGCCTTTCTGTCCAGACACCACGATACGGAGACCCTCAACGGGTCGTACATCAAGGCGCGCAATGACATCCTTGTTGTTGTTGCCGTCACGGGTGTTGATACCCTGTCCGTTCATCAGTGCCAGCTCATAATTGAGAACACCGTTACAGAGTTCACCAAAGACCTTCATACCCAGGTCACGGCCATAATTTGTTCCGTAGAGGGGGTCTAAGGCGCAGCCGGAGAGAACGGTGACCGACTGTGAGCATACATCAATCAGTTCGAGCGTCACGGGAGAGAGCGGGTTCTCCAATGAGTAGCTGTTCTTAAACTGTCCCACTCTCACGCTTAGCGCATTGTTCTTTGTTACCCTATAGTCAACGTAGTATTCCTGCACCTCAGATGAGAAGTCATGCATAAACAGGAACGACCACCTGTCCGTTATCCTTGCCTTAGCCCAAAGCAGCGACCTCTTGAGGTTGAAGTCATTGCGGTCCTTGCCGTTCATGTCATTCCAGGAGTAGCCTCCCTGGGCGTATCCGTTTAGTGTTATCCGGCTTGTAAGGTCTTTCAGCCAGTCCAACTCTGTTTTGTCCTCTTTCTGTTGTGCCATCGCCATGGTTGTGGCAAATGTGATGGCTGTCAATGTTAAAAGCAGTTTTCTCATGAAAATAATGTGTTATTTGTATTGTTTTCAGCCTGCAAAGTTAAGACTTTTTTCTCTATTACGTAAAAAAAACGTAAATAATTATGCCGTATGTTTTGAAATCATGATGAAAATACATAACTTTGCAAAAAATATAAAAACATATTTGCGCCATGAGGACTATTTTTTTATCTTTGATGATGATGCTCGCCGTGACAATAGACATGGCAGCGCAGGAGATGCCAGACATTCAGGAGTTGCGTCAAAAGGCAGATGCCGGTGATGACGAGGCGATGTTCAGGCTTGGTTATTGTTATCATGTCGGCACTGGTGTTGACAAGGATGACATCCAGGCTGTGAAATGGTATCTTGAGGCAGCGAAGAAAAGCAACCCCAAGGCGTACTATGAGTTGGGTAACGCACACTATTGGGGTGAGGGAACAGACCGTGATGAGGAACTGGCAGCGTCATATTGGAACAAGGCTGCTGACAAGGGATATGTGAAAGCTCAATACCGGATAGCGGAGAGCTATCGCAACGGCACCGGTGTCAAACGCGATGACGAGGAAGCAGCACGCTGGTTCCAGAAGGCAGCCGAAGCCAACTATGCTCCTGCACAGTACGAACTGGCGTGTGCGTATAATTTCGGTGACGGTGTGCGTAAGGACTATAGTGAGGCTGCCAAATGGTATCGTAAGGCAGCTGATCTGGGTTATGCTCCAGCACAGTTTAATTTAGGTTCCCTTTATGATCTCGGTCTCGGTGTTAAGCAGGACTTCAAGGAGGCAGCACATCTCTATCATCTTGCCGCAGAGCAAGGCAACACAGACGCCCAGTATAACCTCGGCAACTGCTATTATGCCGGTATAGGGGTAGAGAAAGATCTCAAAGAAGCCGCTTTCTGGTGGAATAAAGCTGCCAGCCAGGGTAACAAGAAAGCATATAAGGCGCTTAAGAAACTGTAGCTTTTTTAGTTTAAAGTTTAATGTTGAGAGTTGAAAGTGATATAGTTCCCGTTAACGTTCCCGTTCCCGTTAAATAATCATTTATGGAATGCCTCTAACGTCTTGTAGCGGTTTTTCTGCATACGGTTGTAGATGTTTCTTATCCATAGGCTGTTGGTGAGCATCGTTATAAGACCTGCTGTGAGCAGTGTGATATTCACCATCGTTTCAGATAAGAACAAATCCAGAATTTTGATAAAGAGCAGAGGGAAAAACATCACAAACATCACCACAAGTAGTTCCTTATAGTTGGTGCCGTTAACCGATTTTGCTGTCAGTTTAGTGTTCAGAGGCAGCTTGGTGTTGTTGTACACCGCCAACTGCAACGTCACGGCATTCTGTACGCCAGCGGTATAGAATGCCAGTCCTATGAGTGTTAACAACGTTGTCTTTCCGCTTATCACGGCAGGCATAAGCAAAAGGAAGGGCAGTAAGATTAACACGCTGTAAATATAATATTTAGCTTTCAGCAAGGAAATGATATTCTCTTTGTGAACCATGAGGAAGTCAATATAGTTTGCCTCGTAGGACATAACCTTCGACAGCATGGTAACACTGAACAGACATAAGCAATAAACATACAGGAACCGCTGCATGCCCAGGGTGTCGTAGATAGACGTAAAGGCAATGGCACAACTGAAGAATATCACGGTGATAGTGCTGAAAATGAGTGCCTTGCGAGGGTTCTTGTTGCGGAGTATGCTTTTTATCTCAAGAGACACATACTCGCTTGTCTCACCATGGTTGGCGAACAATTCCGAAGCCTTCGACAACCATAAAAACCCCTTGCCGGTCTTCTCTTCCCTCGACAACTCTCTCATGACAGACACATACTGCAAACGGCGGTTGACGAGTATAAGCAAGACAAATACCGCAAGCAAAACCGCCCATGTGCCCCATCCGTATTCACATAATGGCGATAATTTGTCGCTCCACCATGTGAACATGTTTTCTATATCCCATTTTCCGCCGCTGTACATCGTCAGTGCCGCACAACCATAGATAGCTATCGGCAGCAACCACCACAGAATGCTTCTGTTGAGCAGTGTGCGTACGATAATGTACCACTGTGAGTTAATGAGTATCATAACGAGAAAGCTAAGTAAGAATACCACCATCATTACAAAACCATATCTGAACAGTATGGTCATATATGCGTATGGCACGAGCAGCGTAAACCATGAGATATGGAAATATGATGTCAGGGAGTTGACGATGAAACAGTCTATGCAACTGTATTTGGGCAGCGGTGTCAGAATGTATGGCTTAACCATCTGTGCCGGTGTCTGTTGGCTGGTGAAGCGGAAAAGGAAATCCACTACCATCATAAACGGCGCAATGCCATACATTATACTATATGGCGTTATAAAACGGCTGCTGTTAGCCCCCAACGCTAAGATGACAGCCAGAAAAAGCATATATAATACGCCAAATCCAATGAAAATGCCAATTATCACTTTGGCCTTTTCATTGGATGAGCTTATCACGCTTCGTTTCTCACTCAACTTGATATGCCTGCGCAACAGACGATAAGTGCTAAACATTTACGATTTTCTATTTACGATTGATTAGTTTTGTTATTGAGAGTCAAAACTATTTAACGCAAAACATAAAACACAGAACACAGAACCTACCTCAAGTCAATGATTTCCGCTTTGGGGTATTTCTTTGGGTTAAACTTAAATATTGCGTCATTCTGGTTTTGTGCCTGAAATCCGCTTATTTTAACATTTGACCATGTGCTTCCCTGACGTATCTTTACAAGAGAGGGTAGGTAAGAGGCTTTATTGACGTGGATATACATCTCTTGAATGGAACCGCCTTTCTGTGTGGAGGTGAGGTGTATCTCATAGTTGGAACCCACTGTTTTCATGTCCATCTTATAGCCATTCTTATAGATGGTGATAAACTTGAGTGGATTCGTCTGAGACTGTTGAGCAGCCGTAGGGGTGCTGATATTCACCTCATCGGTATTCTTCATATATGCCCATTGTGTCTTGCCGTCAAACCATACCGTTGCCTGCGGGGTTGTGGCATAATATTTATTACCCTTGATGCATATTGTGCCGGACAGGCTGTTCTTGCCACTTGAGATGGTGAAGTTGGCCTTTGCACCGCCTGCTCTGCCGATTTTGGCAGCGCACTTGTCTAAAACACTCTTGGCGGTTACTCCCTGAGAGAACGCTGTGAGGCTTCCTGCCCACATCAGGATACTTAAAAGTAATATTCTTGTCTTCATGATTTTCGTTTTTTACCATGGCGACGCACCATGCGCCACCTTCTGAATCTTTTGATGTGAGAGTGGGATGGAAGTTTAATTGAGAGTCTGTTTACCCCACTCAATAGTAAATCATAAATAGTCTAATAGTAAATCAAATTCTCTTTCAACTCTCAACTTTCAACAAATAAATCATAACGTTGAGAGAAGGACTTCTAATGATACCTCATCCTTTAGGAGCACCTCGCGTGGCTTGCCACCGGAGGCAGGCCCAACAACACCGGCTCTCTCAAGCTGGTCCATCAGACGACCGGCACGGTTGTAGCCGATTGAGAATTTCCTCTGTATCATGCTTGTGCTGCCTTGTTGAGTGAGTACCACATGACGTGCTGCATCAGTGAACAGCGGGTCCAGACTGCTGCTGTCAACACCCTCGCCACCTCCAGTGGCAGAGTCGTCGGTTGGTGGGTCTGGCAATATAAGCGGGCGTACGGGACCAGGCTGGTTGGATATATATTTATTAATACGCTCCACCTCCGGAGTGTCAACAAAGGCACACTGCACACGTATGGGTTCGTTGCCGTTGAGGTATAACATGTCGCCTCGTCCTACCAACTGGTTGGCTCCCGGACGGTCGAGAATGGTGCGTGAGTCTATCATGGCACCCACTCTGAATGCTATCCTTCCAGGGAAGTTAGCCTTGATGTTACCGGTGATGATATTCGTTGTCGGTCGCTGTGTGGCAATCACCATGTGAATACCCACGGCACGTGCCAACTGTGCTATACGTGCTATAGGCATCTCTATCTGTTTGCCGGCGGTCATGATAAGGTCACCGAACTCATCTATTATAACTACCACGTAAGGCATGAAATCGTGCCCCTTCTCAGGACTGAGCTGGTGGTTCAGGTATTTATGGTTGTATTCCTTGATGTTGCGTGCGCCAGCTTTCTTCAGCAGGTCGTAACGGCTGTCCATGAGCACGCAGAGGCTCTTAAGAGTATTTACAACCTTGTTAATATCGGTTATTATAGGCTCCTCCTCATTGTCCTCTATAGCAGCCATGAAATGGTTAGCGAGCTGTGAATAGACGCTAAACTCCACCTTCTTCGGATCTACTAATACCAGTTTGAGCTCATTAGGATGTTTCTTGTATAACAACGAGGTTATGATGGCGTTGAGGCCTACAGACTTACCCTGTCCGGTGGCACCTGCCACGAGGAGGTGGGGTATCTTGGCAAGGTCAACCATAAACACTTCGTTGGTGATGGTCTTACCCAGGGCAATGGGCAGATCCATCGTAGAGTCATGGAATTTCTTGGTATTGATGATGCTCTGCATAGACACGATCTGCGGATTGGCGTTAGGCACCTCAATACCTATGGTTCCCTTACCGGGGATGGGTGCTATGATACGTATGCCAAGAGCAGCAAGGCTCAGCGCGATGTCATCGCTTAAGTTTTTGATGCGGTTGATACGCACACCCTCCGCCGGTGTTATCTCATATAATGTGATGGTGGGGCCAACGGTAGCCTTGATGGTACGTATCTCCACACCGAAACTTCTCAACACCTCTGTAATACGGACCTTGTTGGCCTCCTGCTCACGGCGGTCTATAACCACCTCGTCGTTACTGCCTTCCAGTAAGTTGATGGTGGGGTATTTATAGCTTGTGTACGGTTCGAGAGGATTGATAGGAGTATCGAAACTGCTGTCGCCTGCGGTATTGCCGTTCATCTTCTTCTCCTTGTTGCCGGAGCCAACGATGAAATCAGGCTCCTTGCCGTTTCGCCTCTTCTTCTTGTCTTGGGGGGTGTCAGAATTGTCGGAGTCATCGGAGTAATCAGAGTCTTCGGAGTCATCCGGATTCTCATCGTCTGGATCGTCAGTAAGGTCGATGGTGACTGTCTGTGGGTCATTGTATTCTGTGTCGATGCCGAGTGCCTCGTTGGTGAATGGGTTGTTCTCGTCGTTAACGTACAGTTTAACCTTGTGGTCCTGGTAATATTGCACTGGATTGAGAATCTTTCTCATGATGTCTATCGTCTCTGAGCTGACGAAGATCAGAATCAGGAGGGCAGTGAAAAAGAGTACCGCTATCAGCCCCGGCTCTCCCATAACACCCTCTAACCATTGCACGCAGAACTTACCATGGGCGCCACCCGGATTAAATACCAGTTCTCCCAGAGCCGGTGTAAGGAATTTCGCCGTTGCCACCGATAGCCATAACATAGCCACCGTGCATCCGAGGAACCATTTCCACAGGTTCAGCTTTGCCGTAACCTTCATCTTCTTAAGGCCATATAACAGCATGAAGAAAGGTATGAAAAAAGCGGATATGCCAAAACACCTGGCAATAAGGAAATGGGATATCAGTGCTCCTGTTGATCCGCAATAGTTGGCAAACTCCCTGCCGGTGTTCTGCCATTCCCCGGGTCTGTAGTCCAACACCAGACTCTGGTCAGCCTGTCCGGTGCGGAAATATGATATCATGGCTGTGATGATGAAAAGAGCCACTAACGCCACCACCACACCAATGATGAAATAAACCTTTTCGGTCAATATGTTGTCCAATCCGATAGCCTGTCCTAAAGTCTTGGATTTATCTTTTGTTATCTTCTTTTTCTTTGCCATTTTTCCTGATTATTCGAATTTAAGTGCAAAAGTAATTGAAAAAAATCACATAATAATAGATTTTCCGTTATTTTTTATTATTTTTGCATCGTATTTCAAATATAATGACAAAACGCATATATAACAGATTTGATAAATCATTGATTTCTGGTCTTCCAAGGGCAGAGTTTCCTGGAAAGATCCATGTCATCGTGTCGATAAATGTGTGTAATGAGGTGGTTAATAAACTGATGAAAGCAGACATACTCGGCATAGATACAGAGACGAGACCTTCTTTCCGCAAAGGGGTGCTGAACCAGGTGTCACTACTACAGGTTTCCACACACGACGACTGTTACCTGTTCAGACTCTGCCGTTTGGGTCTGCCTAAGTCTATCATCACCTTGCTCTCTGACAACACCGTACCCAAAGTAGGGCTCTCATTGCATGACGACTTGATGCAGCTGCGTCGCCGCGGAAAGTTCACTCCGGGGCTTTTTATCGACTTACAGGATCACATGCGTGAGATAGGCATCCAGGATCTTAGTCTTCAGAAACTATATGCTAATATCTTTGGAGAGAAAATCAGCAAGTCGGCGCAACTCTCCAACTGGGATGCAGACCACCTTTCCCCTAAGCAGGTGATGTATGCCGCCACCGATGCCTGGGCTTGCATTCAGCTATACGATGAGCTGTCTCGTCTCCGTACCACAGGTGATTACGAACTGGTGGGTGATACCGTTAGTGACTTAACTAACGACATTCAAGAACCTTAGCAGGATTTTTAATTATCGCTGTATTTCACGCAGCGATAGGAGGCGTTGGTTGAGTTAGGCTTGCTGTCATCCTGGCTGCGACGTAAACCGAATACCTCTTTACCGTCAGCGTCGTGTTCTGTGATAAGACGTGTGTTGTTACCTTCCTCTATGCTCCAACCCCAGCCAACAGTAAATCTGTTGCCGAACATCTGTAAGGATCCACAGGCTTGTGAGAAGTAGTCACCACCGGAATTGAGAATGTTACCTCCTCCTGTCACATTACCGGTTGCAGGATCGACATTAAGACGAAGAATGCGAGTCACAGGCTTAGCGTGTCCGTTACCGTTATCAAAGAGGGTGAGTGTGCCGTCATCGTGTAGTGTGGCATAGTGCTGTCCCGAGAAAGCCTGATCTTCCGGCAATGTCTCACCAGCAATGCGCCAAATGATGTTGCCAGTACCTCCGGCGCGGTCTATTTTCAGCAATGAGCTGAGATGACGGAAAGAGCATAACAGGTTGCCGTCGGGAAGCACTTGGATAGAGTTGAAGTGTACGTAGTCGTAACCGGTATCGAAAGTTGTGCTCGTCCATGTCGCCATCTCTGTATGGTCGTTGCTCCACCAGTCAAACACCACCTTGCCGTTGTCCACCTCCTGGAGATATGCCACTGAGAGTTGCTTACCATCCACCTCACGGTTGATGTAGGCAGAGAGGATATAATGCTTAGGAGAGAAGAAATAGAAGTCGTGGCCGTCAATGGGCTCGCCGTCAGGCAGATAACCGTCAAGGCTTGCTAAAGCGTGGATGGTATCTACAGGTATGTAATTCTCATCGAGCAGTATGCGCATGCCTGGGTTGTAGCCAGTGAATGCACGGTTGGCAAATTTATCATCGGGAGCATGATAACTATAGTATGTCTTACCGTCAAACACATGTTTCTTGAAGTCCCAGTAACCGTTTTCGGTGAATGTTCCCGCCTTGGTTGTTGGTTCATAACGGTAATAGGTGATTTTCCCGTCATTATCATATTTCATGATGAGTCTCTGAAAGATAAATGACAGGTAGAAGTGCCCAGGAATGACTCCTTTACCTTCTGCCACGATGTCTGGAACGCCTGCAGGAAGGGTGTTTATACGTATAACACCGCTTTGCCCGCCTGTAGTGTAGGCAATCTCAATCTGCTTGTCTTTGGCTATCTCTGTGAAGGGTGAGACTCTAATAGAGTTGAAGGCATTGGCGTTCTCAATCCGGAAGTATTCTTTGTTATCTGTACTGAGACTCTTGAGGTTTATGGCTTCAGTGGCAGGTAGGGGAATACGGTATCTATCACCATTGACGTAAAGTCTCATCTCTGTAGCAGGAGCATTGTCAGAGGTGTCATCATCTAAAGAGCAGGCAATGAGTCCGGTAGTAACTGCTACGATGGTAAACAACACAGTGGTTATTTCTTTAAGTCTTATTAATTGTCTTTTCATAATCTTTTGTCAATTTACTTGTGTTCTCATCTGTTGTGGGTAGACTGGGAAAAGTGGTCAAAGTGGGCTGCTCCATTGGGACCATAGCAGAACAGACCAACACGTATGCCTTTCCAATAGCCAGAGCGCATAGGGAATGCCTCACCGGCGAAGGAGAATTTCACACCATCGGTGCTATATGAGAAACGATGGCTGTTGTTTGTGCAGTCATTGCTCACGCGTAGCCATAGTTTGGAATAGTTGCCACGTTGTATTATCTCACGCTTGCCGTTTGTTTCCATGAAGACCCCATCATTGCATATACCTATGCCATGGAATGTTTTTCCTGTATAACATAGACCGGCATAACAATTGCCAGAGGCGGTCAGTAGGGTAGTACTCTCACTCTGATATCCCATCACCTTCTGCGTAAGCATGTTACGGCACTCTCTCAGACTGTCGGCAGGCAGCGCATTGATGGTGAGCCATCCTTTCTTGTCGCTGAGGCTCCAATGTGTGTCAACAGGATTATGATTCCATTGCCACTGTGGTGAGAGTTCCGAATTTGCGAAATCGTCATCCGTCTGTGGAAGGAATGGTTGTCTTGAGGCTATGGGCTTCTGCCAAGAGTGTACAGGTTCGCCTACACCATTTCCGTCGAAGTCAACGCCTATCACGGGCCAGTTGTCTTGCCAACGGGCAGGCTGCAGATGAACGACACGCCCTAAGACAGGTGTCTCCTGAAAATGATAGAACCACCAGTCGCCGTCGGGAGTATCTACAAGTGCTCCTTGATGGGGGCCGTTGACTTTGGTGGAGCCTTGCTCAAGTACTATCCTCCGTGCGTATGGTCCGTAAATGTCTTTTGACCTCAATACTGTTTGCCAACCGTGTCCCACACCGCCTTCCGGAATGATAAGGTAGTACCAGCCGTTACGTTTTAGAAACTTTGTGCCTTCCGCGACAGGACCCTCATACACGGTGACACCCTCATCCAGCAACTCTTTGCCGTCAGCCGACATGCGGTGTATGATTATTGGTCCGGCACCATGCTTGCTGCGTCCGAGGTATGCTTGTCCGTCATCATCCCAGAAAGGGCAGGGGTCTTCCCATTTTGTTACACGTCTGACTAAATGCAGAGGAGCCCACGGACCATGCGGGTCTTTGGCTGTACTCATATAAAGACCCTCATCGGGTGTACAGAAATAGACGTAGAAGAGTCCGTCGTGATAACGTATGGCTGGTGCCCATGACCCTCCGGCATAATGCTTGTTGGCATCCCATCCGGGTTCGTCAAAGCGACGGTATACCTGACTGATGTACCTCCAGTTGACCATGTCATCAGACTCTAACACCTGCATGCCGAGGAAATGGAAATCGGAGGCAACCATGTAGTAATGCTCTCCCACACGGATGACATCTGGGTCAGAGAAGTCAATATTGAGTACGGGATTGATATATGTACCGTCATCCTGGTCGCCCCAACCCTCAGTGTCAATGTTGATGAAGTCGGGTCGTGCGTCTGGATGGATAGTCTGAATATCGATATTGTTGAAATGCACATTGCGGGCATGCCTTACAAAGAATCCTTTAGCAGGCAGGTTTCCCCACATCGTGGCTTCCGGATACTCCTTCTCTTTCTCATCGGCTATGGTATCGTTAATAAGCCGCAGTTCGTCAGCCTTGACACCTCCCTTGTGATGGATGGATATGTCTGACAGCCATATATTCTGTACTGGATGACCAGGCAGACCCGTTATTGAGCAGCCCATGGAGCCGGCGTTTCGTATCTGTATGTTGCTGATACGTATGCCGTTGATTGTGCCGATGTGGTCTATCGGTATCAATGTGGCAGACTGCAGGTCTGTCGCTTCTTTGGCATAACGGTATCCTCTTCCGCGGTTGCCAAGGCGGATGAAGATAGGTGCCTCGGTACCCTCTACGGTGCAGTCAGACACATTAACATTCTCCAATATTCCACCATCCACAATTTCCAGAGACACCGCCGATGAGCCGATCCACTGTCCGAAGAATTTCTCCTGCTGGTCTTCACTTGGTTTTACCACGATGCCTGAGATATTGATGTTACGGAACCCTCCATTAGTCTCTGTACCGAGTTTTATTGCGTTACAGTGGCTTGACACCACGCAGTCGCTGATACGTATGTTCTCACACAGACGTGGTGATGTGCTTTTCAGAGTTATACCATCATCATCAGAGTCGGCTATCATCCTATGCACGATGACGTCGTGACAACCGTCTAAGTCGAGGGCGTCGTTATTGTAATTGTTACGGTTGAAAACAGTTATGCCTTCTATTCTCAGTCTGTCGCATGCCAAATAGTGTTGCATCCAGCATCCGGAGTTTTTGAGAGTGATATCCTTTATGGTTATATCCTTGCTTTGGATAAAACGGATGAGGTGTGGGCGTGTTATGCCTTCATCATTCCAGGAGAGTTTCTTGAAAGCCCTTCCCCGTCCGTCTATGGTGCCGTAGCCGTCGATGACCACATTATTCACTTTGTCGGCATAGATGAGCTGTATCGTGGTTGTCTGAGTGCGTAATGAAACGTAGTCAGACTTCATGGGCTGATAGTCCTTTAGGTCGGTACTGCCATATAGTGTGGCGCCATGTTGCAGATGAAGGTGCACGTTTGACCTTAGTATGATAGAGCCTGTTTTGTAATCACCGGCAGGCACAATCACCCTTCCACCTCCGGCCTCTGAGCATTTATCAATAGCCTTTTGAAGTGCTGCTGTGCTGAGGACGGTGGTGTCAGACTTGGCACCATAGTCCATGATGTTGAAGTCCAAGGCATTGGCTGTCTCTGTAGCCAATGCAAGGATGAGCGCTGTTGTGATAATTGAAACTCTCATTTAGGATAATGTTATTTAAGTTTCGCATTCGCTCAATTTGTTGGTTTAATTGATTCTCTTCTTGCCGTTTTGGATAATAATGCCGTGATAATCTTTGCTCACCTTCTGACCGTTGATGTTGTAAAGGGGAGCATTCTCATCACCAGACGCTGTCGGGTTGCTGACGGTGATGCCGCCTATGAATGTATCACCGCCTGTACCGCTGATTTCCGCCTCAAACTCAATCTCCTGACCGTTGAGGATATTGTCGCTCACGATACTCAGGTCATCACCGTTGCGCAGTGGCACGTTGATTTCCACAACAAGCTCTTCGTTGGGGAGAAGCCACTTGAGGGAGGTCTCAGACCTCACATTACCAATAGCGAAGAAGGCGTCGCGATAGAGTGGGGCGATACCTTCGTTGGTCACGGTAAGCCGTGTGATGGTACCGTCAGTCTCGCAGCTCTTCACCTTGAAACGGTATCCGGTAGCCATGGTGGCCTCACAGAATCGGTCTGTGGTGGCATATTTGCCTTTATATGCGTCATTGGCAATCATGAAAGTGATATGGTATTTTGATGCCTGCTCCTCCCATGTGTGACCGTGCATACCTTCTGGATCAAGGAAGTTCTTCTGGTCGCTGCTTTTGTAATAGCTTATCTCACCACCGCAGACACCATTCTGCCATCGGGTTCCCTGACCGATGGCATTCCAGCACTCTTCGTTGTAGCCGTCTTTGGAGCCTATCTCATGGTCTTTGTGCATGAAAGAATCGTCGAAAAGCCCGAAGCCAAGAGCCATGAGCTCATCATCATCAACGACCGGGGAGTACTCGTCGTCTGCGGCATCAATGGAAACAGCCCATGGTATATCGGTCATCACTGTGCTGAGATGCGTCAGAAACTCCTTCTGATACTCCTTTGTGGGGAAGTTGACACCGAACTGCAGTTCGGTGCCGTAGATATGGTACTCAGACCAATGACCGAAGCCAACCTCAAGAAATGCCAGTCTGTTGTCTTTGCCATAGCGTTCCGCAAAATCAGTGTAGAACTGTTTTGTGAACCTTTTCAGCTCGTCATTGCTCCAGTCAGCATAAAAGGTCGGTCCGTCGCCGCCTGGATTAGAGGTGTATGTCTCATGATAGTCACTTCGGTCTTTGATATACTGAGGTACGGCAGTTGAACCCTTAACGGCACCTTTTATATCATTGCCGCCCGGATATTCATAACGGAAACGTGCGATAAGCTGGTGACCGCGGCTTGAGACATCCTCAAGGATATTGTCAAACCATGTCCAGTCGTATATAATACTGCCGTCGCTATTGCAGCCTTTTACCACATAACATGGCAGGCAATAGGAGAACTCCAGTGTTATGACGTTGCCGTACTTGCTGTTTTCGTCTTTTGCCAAGTCCGGCCACAGCACCAGGCCAGTCATTGGTTGCGGATGGGTAATATGTCTGTTGAGCTCAACAGAAGTCCACTCTTGTGAAGATATTGCCGTTGTCACTGTCAACAGCATTATAATTAATAAATAGCGTTTCATAGTTTATAAAAATTTCTCATGAAAAAAAAGATTATTATTCGTTGATAATTGATTTTTGCAAAGTTACAATCTTTATACCAAACATCCAAATAATATGATTTCTTTTTTCAAACATATTGTGTTTTTCAAATTGGGTTTACTTTTTTACCCATTTAAAGATAATGATAGGGTATAATGAATAAAGGGGATTTCTCCCCTTTATTCATGCATACTCTCAACATTACTGCTGAGACTGATAATAGACTCATAAAATATCTAAATATGTTGAGAGTGATATAGTTAACGTTAACGTTCCCTTTTTTACTCTGTCTTACCAAGCGAAGAGGGGATAGCCTTTCATGATGTCGTTGACTCTTGCTCTAACACTGGCTATGACATTCTCATCCTCTGGAGCGTTGAGCACCTCCTCTATGAATGCAGCTATCTGAACCATCAGGTCTTCCTTGGCGCCACGTGTTGTGATGGCTGGTGTGCCGAGACGGATGCCACTGGTCTGGAATGCGCTACGGGTGTCAAACGGCACCATGTTTTTATTAGCTGTGATGTCAGCGGCAACAAGAGCGTTCTCTGCCACCTTACCTGTGAGTTCCGGATACTTGGGACGAAGATCTACAAGCATGGAATGGTTGTCGGTGCCGCCACTGACGATAGCGAAGCCACGTTTTACCAACTCGTCGGCAAGGACGGCTGCGTTCTTTTTCACCTGCAACTGATAATCCTTAAACTCTGGCTGTAGAGCTTCGCCGAAAGCAACAGCCTTGGCAGCTATGACATGCTCTAAAGGACCACCCTGCTGTCCTGGGAATACAGCGCTGTTGAGCAGCTGGCTCATCATCTTAGTGACACCCTTTGGCGTTTTCAGACCCCACGGGTTCTCAAAATCCTTACCCATGAGGATGATACCGCCACGCGGACCACG
>JAGDAU010000219.1 GCA_017959365.1 Prevotella sp. | reverse complement strand
CAAAAGGAAATATCAATAAAAAAATCCTCATACCGTTTATGGGTATGAGGATTTTTAAATTCAATTATTAGTTTTCGTCGTATTCCTGCCAACTCTTGATGCTGATATCTTCCATCTTGATGGTGCAGAAAGCCTCAATGAAAGCTTTTGCAAGACGTACGTTGGTCATCAGAGGAATGTTATGGTTGATGGCTCCGCGGCGGATAAGATAGCCATTGGTCAGCTCACGCTTAGAATGGTTCTTTGGTACGTTGATGATAAGGTCAAGCTTATGCTCGGCAATCATATCCATAACGTTGTTGTTGCCTTTCTCGTCGGGCCATGCCACAGCCGTGGCTTTCACACCATTGTCGTTAAGGAATTTGGCTGTTCCCTCTGTGGCGTAGATGTCATAGCCATTCTGTACCAGCATACGGCTGGGTTCCAGGAGGTCAACTTTACCCTTCACACCGCCGGAAGAGATAAGTATTGATTTCTTAGGAACGGTGTAACCGGTTGCGATGAGGGCATTGAGCAGCGCCTCCTCAAGGTCGTCACCCAAGCAGCCTACCTCACCCGTTGATGACATGTCAACACCCAGTACCGGGTCGGCATTCTGCAAGCGGGCAAAGGAGAACTGTGAAGCTTTCACACCTATACGGTCGATGTCAAACTCGCTTTTGTCTGGTTTGCTATATGGAGCATCGAGCATAATCTTCGTTGCCGTCTCTATGAAGTTACGCTTCAGTATCTTGCTGACAAACGGGAATGAGCGTGATGCCCTGAGGTTACATTCAATGACCTTCACCTGACGGTTCTTGGCGAGGAACTGAATGTTAAACGGTCCGCTGATATTAAGCTCCTTGGCTATGCGACGTGATATTTTCTTTATCTGACGTATGGTGGAGAAGTATATCTGCTGTGCAGGGAATACCATGGTTGCATCGCCGGAGTGGACACCGGCATACTCAATATGCTCAGAGATGGCGTATTCAATGATCTCGCCCTTGTCAGCCACAGCGTCAAACTCAATCTCCTTGGTCTCCTGCATAAACTGTGACACCACAACGGGGAAGTCTTTGCTCACCTCTGTTGCCATCTTAAGGAAGCGCTCCAGCTCCTCATAGTCATAGCACACATTCATGGCAGCACCGGACAAAACGTAAGAGGGACGCACGAGGACAGGGAATCCCACTTCGCCGATAAACTCCTTGATATCCTCAAGACTTGTCAGAGCCCTCCATGCCGGCTGGTCTATACCTAACTTGTCAAGCATGGCAGAGAACTTATCCCTGTTTTCGGCACGGTCGATATCCACAGGAGATGTGCCGAGCACCGGAACACCCTGACGATGCAGTTTCATCGCAAGGTTGTTAGGTATCTGACCTCCCACACTTACTATAGTACCCTTAGGCTGTTCAAGCTCAATGACATCGAGCACACGCTCCATTGTCAGCTCATCGAAATAAAGGCGGTCGCACATATCGTAGTCGGTAGATACCGTCTCGGGGTTGTAGTTAATCATTATAGACTTATAACCCAGTTTACGGGCGGTATTGATGGCATTCACAGAACACCAGTCAAACTCCACCGAAGAACCGATACGGTATGCACCGGAGCCAAGTACTACCACCGACTTGCCGTTATTATAATATGAGATATCGTGACCTTGAGCTCCGTATGTCATATACAGGTAATTGGTGAGTTCAGGATGCTCACTTGCCACGGTGTTGATACGTTTTACTGCAGGCAGTATGCCACGCTCTTTTCTGTTACGCCTTACCTCAAGGTTGGCTTTCTCCATATTGCCTGCTGACTTTATGACAAATCTGGCAATCTGGAAATCAGAGAATCCGGCAGCCTTAACCTCTCGCATAAGATCATCGGGTACATCATTTATGTTGTTGTATTCCTGGAGTTTATGTTTGAGAACGACTATATTGTTGAGCCTCTCAAGGAACCATTTGTCAATCTTTGTCAGTTCCTCAATACGGTCTATTGACATGCCTTCCTCAAGAGCCTGTGCAATGGCAAAGATACGCAGGTCGGTGGGGTGGGAGAGTTCCTCCTCCACATTATCAAACTTGGTATGGTCATTGCCGACGAATCCGTGCATGCCCTGACCGATCATACGAAGACCCTTCTGTATCATCTCCTCAAATGAACGGCCGATAGACATAATCTCACCCACAGACTTCATGGATGAACCTATCAGGCGGCTCACACCGGAGAATTTTGTCAGATCCCAACGTGGTATCTTACATATCATGTAGTCTAACTGTGGTGCTTCGTATGCTGAATTGCTCGTTCCCATCTCGCCAATCTTGTCGAGTGTGTAGCCCAGAGCAATCTTTGCAGCGACAAAGGCGAGGGGATAACCTGTTGCCTTAGATGCAAGTGCAGAAGAACGGCTCAGGCGTGCATTGATCTCAATAATACGGTAGTCGTTTGTCTCTGCGTTGAACGCAAACTGAATGTTACACTCACCAACAATATTCAGATGTTTCACACACTTTATGGACAACTCTTGTAACATTGTTACCTGAGAGTCTGATAATGAGCATGTTGGAGCCACAACGATAGACTCACCGGTATGTATGCCGAGGGGGTCGAAGTTCTCCATTGATGCTACGGTGAAACAACGGTCGTTGGCATCACGTATCACCTCAAACTCAATTTCTTTCCAACCCTTAAGTGACTCTTCCACAAGGATTTGCGGTGCAAAGGTGAATGCGCTCTCTGCCAATGTCCTGAACTCTTGCTCATCCTTGCAGATACCAGAGCCAAGACCACCAAGGGCGTATGCAGAACGTATCATTATCGGGAAACCGATGTCATTAGCAGCCTTTAGTGCATCGTCCATAGTCTCAACAGCATGGCTGACAGGAGTCTTGAGGTCTGCTTCGTTAAGCTTCTTTACAAAAAGGTCTCGGTCTTCTGTATTCATGATAGCTTCTACAGACGTTCCGAGCACCTTTACACCATATTTGTCAAGAATTCCTTTAGTATATAACTCCGTACCGCAGTTTAGAGCCGTTTGACCGCCAAAGGCAAGCAATATGCCGTCAGGGCGTTCTTTCTTGATGATTTCCGTTACGAAATAGGGTGTTACCGGTTGGAAATACACCGTGTCTGCAATTCCCTCTGATGTCTGAATGGTAGCGATGTTAGGATTAACCAACACAGAGGCGATGCCTTCCTCACGTAATGCTTTCAAAGCCTGTGAGCCAGAGTAATCAAACTCACCGGCTTGACCGATTTTCAGTGCTCCTGAACCAAGAACTAAGACTTTTTTAAATTTACTCATGTTTTCTTTGAGTTTGAAGTTTGTATTTTATGTTTAAAACTGACAAGTTGAAAGAAAATAATTAATTTTGTTTGCAAGTTGTTTTCAAAGTAGTCGTTTGGCTGTTATTTTGAAACTTCTCAAATTTCGTGCAAAGTTACAACATTTCTATTAAATACAATACTATTAGGGTAATAATAATGGTTTTTTTTAACTTTTTTAAAAAATAACACGTTTTCCCGATAATATATATTATGATAAATAGAAAATATTCGTTTTTAATAAGGGCTGTTTTCACAGCCCCTATTATATATAATTAAGGTGAAAGAAAAATAACCCAACTTTCTCAAGCTTCAGTCGAGTTGAGTTTAAAGTTTAATGTTTAATGCTTTCTAATTCTGCTTTCTCTTGTATTGTTACCTTACTTTCATCCAACATAGATCTGTCAAGGTTGAAAACTTTTATGAAAAACTCATAATTAGCCATTCTCTTATTGATGCCATAATCATGGCGTTCATTAGGCAGATGTACATTCTCTATTTTGTCAGTAGCGTCATAAAATCCATAAATACGTTGTAAATATGGAAATTCCAATTCTGGTACGCTGGCAGTCCAGTCTCCACCATCACTTACGACACTGACGGGTTTTGGGGCAAACATCGCTAATAGTTCCGGATTGCAGGTTCCGCCTCCGGCACGCTGGACGGGTCTGCCACTCTCACATGGACAACCACCGTCAAAATGACTTGCCAAGTTAACAGTTGGTGCTGCTGCGGTAAAACGGTCGTCTAACACTGTGAGTAATACGGTATGAGTGCCACCGCCGCTTCCGCCGTTAACCCCTACTCTATTTTTGTCAATATCTTTCCTGTTGTTCCACATATAATCAAGTAACAACAGCCCGCAAGCTGCCTGATATACATGGGCACGGTCGGTACGATGAGCCTCTCGGCCTACCTCCGCCTCCGACTGACCGTAGCCATAGAGGTCGAAATCAACACAAACAGCACCCATCCTCGCCAATGTGCCGAGACGTTTTTGTTCATCCTCTCTACTGCGCGTAACCCAGTGACCATCAGGACATATTATTAATGGGTGCAAGCCTTTCTTTAAGGGTGTGTATATTGTTCCAAACAAGTGCTGTCCAGGGGTCATCTCAATACAGATATTCTGAGTTGTATATCCGTCGTGTTTCTTAACTTTTGATAATATCGGTGCTTTCTTTACACAACTGTCAAGGAACTCGTCAATGCCAAGTAATCGCCTAACCTCTTGTTTCAGAACTGCTTTTCTTGTTTCCCATTCAGCTTTACTTGAATATAGTGAAGACAGATAACCCAACATTTTCTCTCCTTCATCGACGTGCCTGCGTGGATACTCGTATGGTTTGATTTTATATGTTTTGTCGTTCTGTTTCCACCAGTTCCAGTCAAAATATTTGCAGATATTCGTCAGTGTTTCTTCCAGGGAATAAGGTCTGATCCTATAATCCGCAAATGGCAGCACATAGTTGGCGGTGTCCACATTATACTTGAATTTCACTCCGAAATGCTTCTCCACATCCTTCATGACATCACTCACCGGTCGTGTATAGTTTCCGGCATAATCATTTTGTGCATTAACCATTGTCAATGACATTGCAGTAAAAAAAAGAAAGAATAAATATCTCATTTGCGCAGTTATGTGTTTTGTGTCAATAATGTGTCTAAAAAGTTTTTTGAAAAAAAGTCTTAAAAAATTTGGAGGGTATAAAAAATCGTATTACCTTTGCACTCGCAATTAAGCAAATGGCTTCGTAGCTCAACTGAATAGAGCACTTGACTACGGATCAAGAGGTTGCGGGTTTGAATCCCTCCGAAGTCACTGCAGAGAGGTGTCCTTTAGGATACCTCTCTTTGTATATCCCTGGTTTTAAGCAAGAAAGCAACTTGATCATGAGGACTTTGATGTTTTTCGCCTGACAAGGAAAATGGTGCCAAGCAGTGCCACTGCCGCAGTACTACCCCACAGCCACGGCGAACTGACAACTGTTGAGATGTCTGGCGTAGAGTTGCCAGCCATCCCGACAGCTGCGTTTGCGGAGTCAGTCTGTTCCACCTGATATGCCAATGGCTTTACAGAGTCGTTCATGTTTGGCTCCGTTGTGGAATAGTCCACCTTATATATATTAACAGCATTGCCGCCCCCGTTTTTCCTTCCCTGAGATGTCACAATAATCCATTTCCCGTCACGTGAGATATCGAGTCCCACAGGATAAGAGTCGCATGGTATATGGGCTATTGCCTGCATGTTACGTGTGTCAACCACCCACACCTCACTTGCCAGATTACATGCCGCGAAGACATAATTGCCAGATGGAGAGATCTCTATGGTACGCGCACCGTCACCTACCTTACACTCTTCCCATCCGCCTACAGTTCCGACTTTGCCATTGATATGTCTGGCGGCATCGAGGAATTTCTCTAAAGGCAGTCGTTGCACGTAGCCCGCTTTGTTGATGCTGAGGTATAGATAGCCATTCTTAATGACAAGATGCCGTACATTGGCACGCATACCCTGCAGGCGTCCTAAGTATTCCATATTCTGCATGTCGAAGACAGCTATGCCGCCACTGTTTCCCATACACCCTACAAGGAGATATTTGTCATCGGGTGTGAATACAGTGCCGCGCAGGCAGTAGCCGCTGTCGGAGTCACGGTCCACATGTGTCTTCATGCTGAAGTTCAGCGGTAGCACATAGTCAACCACAAGGAGTCTCTCATGGTGCCAGTCACGCGGGTTGTCGCTGTCCACACGTATCAACCCCACGGTGTTGTTGCCCCAGTGTGTCACTGCCACATATTTTCCGTCGTGGGAAGCAGTAATCATCTTCGGCAGCGGACCTGTCTCCATGAGCAACACAATCTCATCCGTCTCAGTGTCTATCACCGCGAGTGCCGACGGGTCTTGAGCATTTATGTCGAATGTCCTGCGGTAGTAAGGCACCCAGAAATACCTTCCGTTATGTGAGAAACATCCCTCCACCGGTTTGCCTCCGAAGGTGTTCAGGTTCTCCGTATAATGTGTGAATGGATATAGCTCCGACGGTTTGCTCCATAAGGCGTCTTTCGACGGGTCACATTTGTGGTGTATTGTCTTTAGTTTCCTGTTGGTGCCCATCTCAAAGACCACCGTGGCACATCCCTCCAAAGAGTTGATGTAATACTTCTTACCGTTTGGATGGATGTTAGCCGACTTCGGCGAGTTGATATCCGGCTCGTGCGTCGAGGCATCACCTGTGAAGTTCTGTCGTTTGTCAACGTTGGTTATTGTCAGTGATCCGTCGTTAGCCTTCACTGCTGTTCCAAGTCGTGAGTGTACTATTGTCTGTGCAGGGCATACAGTTGTAAGTATGCACGCGGCAATTAATAAGATTGTTTTCTTCATATTTCTGTGAATTATAATTCTAAGCCAATTTCTTATAAACGTCTGACAATGAATGCTCATCACCCACATTTCCTGGGAAGATGATATATGGGAATTCTGGTGTCATGACACAAGGAACAGAGGTGATAATCTGACCGAGTACACGGGCTGAGTGTACACCAAGTCCTTTTGTCAGTATGTCATGGGAAGTTATGCCACCTTTACCAATAAGATACGAGGGCGTGAAAGGCAGGTTGGCTGCGATGCTCACAAGGAAATCAGATACACGCTGTCCTAATAGCTGACGTGCGTCGGCATCATCCAAACGCACCTCCTCACGTGATGTGTACACCACGGGAGTCTTACCATCAGCAGCTATTTCGGCGATATTATCTAAAATTTTACTCAAGAGCCGTTCGCCATTGTCAAGCAATTCACGTACAGACACCTCTAAACCCTCAATGCCATCAGCGTTCAACAGGTTGTTGAGTTGTTGTGTTGTCTTTTTCACATGAGAGCCAACGATGAAGCACCCTACCCCACCCCTCTTCAGTATGCTACGGTCAAGGAGCGGTTTATCCTCTATACCGCTGAGAGCCTTGGGTAGTGATGAAGAGCTGCGTATCACCACAGCACCGTTGAATGATGCGATGTCTTTCCTCAATTTGTCCACGTATGCATACAGGTCGGAATAGTCAGACGCATTAACTATCTCATAATCAGCAGGATTAGCACCTTTTTCGTGTATGTATTCCGGCAATACCGAGGTGGTATAACCAAACACGTTGTCATGGGCAAACTCTGTTTCCGACAGTGGGGTCAGTGTGTCGCCATCCTTCATATAATGAGCATTGTTGATGGTCACACGTCCTGCCTCTATCAGTGCCGGTGCAAAAGGTATGGGGTGCCATACCGATATGCCATGCTCTTGTAAAACGCTGCTCATCACTTCCGGTTCGAGAGGGAAATGCCCACGCAGGCAGGAGTCGCTCCTGCTGACGAATATAAGGCGATAGCCAAACTCCTCATTCACTCTAACCACCGTCTCCATGGCAGACCGTATCACCGTTTCTGCCTCTTGCGGTGTCATGGCGCGTGTATTTGTCAGAATATAAAAGAAGTCCTGCTCATCCATGAGCGCCTCTCTAACCAATTTATCACCCCACTCTGTCAGCAACAGACAGCCATGCACGGTCTGTATGCCCGTGGGGTCGTCATCCAAGACAACTAATTTAGTGTT
>JAGDAU010000218.1 GCA_017959365.1 Prevotella sp. | reverse complement strand
TTATTTCTTTACATAATAATACTATCGTTTGTTTCTTCTGCTACTGCTCAGACCACATTAAGCAGTCAGACTAATGCGCCGAGGAACGGTGACAACATAGAGCGTGAGGTGATGGCGGTGCCGTCACACGTGGCGGCAGGGTCTAACAGCGTCTGGGATTTCTCCATGCTTGAGGCAACGGGAGAACGGCATGAGACAATATACATGGCGGACAGCGCAGACTGCCTGACCTCGATTGACGAGAGGTGCATCCGGCGGAATGTGGTGTCTCCTACAGGGGTATATGTCTGCACTGACGAGACACCGCTGTATAAGTTTGAGTATGATAATCAGCCGCAGGAAAGCGGAAATAAGTATAAAAGTATTACAAAAAATCAACATCTATCATGAAAAAGTGTTTTATATTCATCCTTTTAGTGCTGTTTTGCATTCATTCATCTATGGCACAGATAACTCCCAACACAAAGATGGGTAAACCAACAGACGAGGAGATGAGCATGACTTCGTATCAAGCTGATCCTGACGCTGATGCGGTTCTGCTGTATTCTTCCTGCGTAAGATATTACACCCTAACCGAAAAAGGGTTTAAGATACGTTCTGAACACAAAGGAAGAATAAAAATTCTCAAGGAGTCAGGCAAACGGTTTGCAGATAGGTTCCTAAAGTACTATGACCATGAAGGAGATCTTTATAAGGAGGATATCCATGGCCTTAAGGCAACAGCCTACAATATGGAGGACGGCAAACTGACAAAGACCAAGATGACTAATGACATGGAGTTTAGAGAAAGGCTCGACAAAGACTATATTCAACTGAAATTCACTGTACCACAAGTGAAAGTCGGTACTGTGATAGAATATCAGTACACCGAGGAAAGCGACCTGTTCTACATTATTGACAATTGGTATGGCCAGTTTGACATACCTGTGGTATTGGCAGAATACGACCTTACCATACCAGAGTATTTTCTTTTCCATATATCAGATACAGGCATCTCTAAGCTGACAAGTAAAATATCGAAAACAAACTGGACCAGTTCCCTGGCGGGTGGGATGCTTAGATGTAATGCCACAAATTACCAATACACAGCAGAGAATATGCCAGCCATAAGGGAAAATAAATACATCTCTTGCGCCAGGGACTATTGTGCGCAAGTCACAGCAGAGTTAAAAGGCATCAATTTCCCTGGTACAATGCAAAAGAATTACACTCAGTCATGGGACGATATTGACAAATCACTGGTTGGAGACTCTGATTTCGGTGGACGTATAAAGAAGTCCAATCCATTGGAGCAGGAAATGGCATCCTTATCTTTCTCTGACGATACACCTATAGAAACACGTATCGCGGCTGTTTATACTATGTTAAAATCAAAAGTGAGATGGAATGGTGAATATAAATTATGGGCACGGTCTGCCAGTAAGATTTTAAAAGACGGCACTGGTTCAAATGCCGATATCAACTTCATACTTATCTCAATGCTCAGAAATGCCGGACTTGAGGCATATCCAATAATACTAAGCAGCAGGGATAAGGGGGTACTGCCATTGACTCACCCCACAATGGCTCATATCAACACCATGGTGGTTGGTGTTATGGATGGAGAAAAAATACATTATATTGACGGCTCTGTGGAAGACGGCTTTGTTGATGTGTTACCAGACAAGTTGCTTGTCAACAGGGCGCGACTGATATCCGACAAGGGTAAAGGCAGGTGGGTTGACATGCAGCAATCAGGGGATGCCGACACACGTATTGTCATTACTGCGGAGATAACGGAAACGGGAGCGTTAACGGGAACGGCTGTGATAAAGAGGTCACGTCATGCGGCACTGGAAACTAAACACGCCTTCCGTATGGCAAAAGACAGCACTGAGTACGTGAAACGCATCGAAACAAACGAGAATATTACAATATCAAAGTACAGTCAGGATGGTATGCATGATTTCTCTCCATCTGTGGTAGAAACCATTGAGTTTTCAAAATCATCCGACAGCAATGGTTATACGATATATGTTAATCCTTTTATCTTTAAGGCTGTTAACGAATCACCTTTCACGGCGGAACAGCGTATCCTACCAGTGGAGTTTCCTTTCAAGCAAAGCATCTCTATCACAGAGACCATCACCATACCTGATGGAATGACCGTGGAGGAGTTACCTAAAGGGGTTCGGCTACACTCTGAGGATGGAATGACAGATTGCAGGGTTATGTCATCTGCCAACGGCAACACCATAAACCTTCAGTATCGTTTCCAACTGAAGAAAGTCTTTTTCCTTTCTGATGAATACCCCACCCTTCGTAATATCTTTGAGATGTTGGCGGAAAAAGGCAAAGAGGTTATAGTTCTTAAGAGACAATAGATGATTAACGCATTACAATCTCGACTATCGGTTCATCATATCACTGTAGTTAATATTATGCTCGTGATAATGATGTTAGGTGTCTGTAGCAATTCATTTGCCACAGACAACGGTACCGATGCCATAATTAAGAAATACGATATCAATGTTGACGTCTCTTCCTCGGACTCATACGTGCATAAAGTACACAGAGAGCTTGTCATTATCAACCGTCGTGCTGAGGATTTGGCTAATGTGGTCTTTCAGGTTTCAAAAAACGTGACGTTGACAGACTTTTCCATTGTCATAACCGATGCGCAGGGTAGTGTTATACGTAAGATAAAACGAAGCGATTTGAGAAAGACCGAGTATTCCACAGAACTGGCACATGACGACAGTCATTTATACAGTGATATATCCCTCCCGTCTTTTCCTGTCACCGTGACGACAGACTACACAATATCCCATAATGGCAATGTCTTGTCTTACCCGATATTCTTTCCTCAAAGTGACTATGGAATAATGGTCATGGAGGCAAATTACACCATAACTATGCCTAATGGAGTTGAGTGCCAATATGAGAATATCAACGGTGCTCCTGATGCTCAAAAAACCATAGACAGCAAAGGACGTAACCAGCTGACTTTTAAGGTGGCAGACCTCGCACCAATAGAAAAGATTTCTTTCTCCAGACCACTGAATCAACGTGTGCCAATGGTATTCATATCACCTAAAGACTTTAAATATCATGGCAGTAAGGGTAGTATGCGCACATGGAAAGACTTGGGACTGTGGTGTTATGGCTTGTTATCCGACCGTCAGACACTGCCACAGGAGGCAATAGACAAAGTGAGGGGATTAGTGGCTGGATGCCATACTGACTATGAGCGGGTAAAGGCGCTATACAAGTTCCTGGGTGAGACAACCAGATATGTAAGCATTCAACTGGGGCTTGGCGGCTACCAGCCCATGACTGCGCAAAAGGTATGGGAAACCGGATTCGGAGACTGTAAGGCGCTGACAAACTATATGATGTCATTACTTGCTGTGTGTGGGATTAAATCATACTATTCGCTTGTCAGCACAAGAGACAAGGAACTGTTAAGGAATATGGCTAATTTCCAGCAACTCAATCATGTTATACTACAAGTGCCACTACCGGAAGACACCATTTGGATAGAGTGCACCAACCCGTCGCTCCCTCTTGGTTTCCTTCATGACGGGATAGAAGGTCATGAGGCTGTATGTATAACAGAAGAAGGAGGTGTTGTAACAAAAATACCTGATTACAACGACTCGGACACTATCCACAAGACAGAGGTGGAGATCTGGCTCACGGGAAATGGTACCGCTGATGTTAACATACACGACTGTTTTAGCAACGGCATGTATAACGCCGTGAAGTCGCTGCCTCACAAAACACAGAATGAGCAAACGGAAATACTTGGCAGGATATATAATATAACATCCTCACCAACGGGAATGGGAAAGTTTACGGTAACACAGTCGGAGAGCAGGCTTCCTGCCTTAGAAATCAATTATTCTGTCAAAGGCAAGGTGGGCAATGTCATGGGTAGTAGGGAATTTCTTAAAACCAGTGTATCTGCAAATATCATTAATGAAATGACCGTAAACACGGAGAACAGGCAGGATGATATTTTTGTGGAACAGGGTTATGCAAGCGATGAGCATGTCATTATTCATCTGCCGGAGAATATAGTTGTGGAATCAATGCCTGAAGATATAAATATAGAAACACCCTTCGGATATATAGAGTCTAAAATATCTGTTAAAGACACATCTTTAGACATTCACACATATTATCTCGTTCGTCACGGTTGTTTCTCATCTGACACTTCTGTTCAATTCAACTCTTTTCAGAAGTCTATCGCAAATCTCTACAACCGTAAAATTGTGCTGAAAAACAAGTAATGAGGTGATGATGTTTTGGGGCTTTGAGGTGACATAAAAAAAGTTGAGCTTTCTTAAGCTCAACTTTTTGGTTTACGTTAACGTTCCCGTTCCCGTAGATAACATTTGATTTATTTCTTTAACTCGAGTATGCTTACCCAATCCTCACCGAAGTTATCTCTCTTAACTTTTGCACGGCCGATCTCAGGCTTAAGCTCTAAGATCTTACCGTCCTTATGGAAGCTGTCAGTAAACTTAAATTCTACGTTATCACCAACAGCGAAGTTTGGCTTAACAGGAAGGATTGTGCAGTCTGTCTTCTCGGCCTCTGCCAGTTTGCTTGCGAAACCAGAGTAGATAACCTTGTCGTCGGTGAATGATACAAGGATACCAATCTTGGTGTCATTACCAGTCTTAACAGCTACAGTCTGACCGGGCTGCCACTTGCCATCCTCAAGCACCATGAATGAGTTGGGCTTAAGAGCCTGGTTAGCGTGACGCTCACCCTCAGCAATACCAGAACCGTCGCCTTTATAAGAGAGGTCGAGGTACATCACCTTCGGCTCCTTCGGGTTGGAGTCGTCTGTAACGATAGCTCTCTGCATACCAGAGCCGCTCTGCCACCATGTCAGCACTATATCGCCCTTATGAGCCTCCTGATCCTTGTAGATAGGAATAATCAGAGAGTTAGGAATCTCTGTCTCACGAACGATGGTTTTGCCATCACGCCACTGGAAGCCATCTGCGCTGTAGTAGATGTTAACAGCGTCCTTGATGTCTTTCTTTTCCTCGATGCATCCCTTTACACCGGCGGGATAGAGAACGTAAGACACGTTGTCCTGATCAGCGATTGTAGCATTCTCAGGAGTAGCGAATGTGTAGGGGTTGAAAGCCTCATCGCCATTGTTCTCTACAGATGTTGAGTCTTTTGCCTCGCCACCCTCTGTCTTACCATTGCATGCTGTCAAAGCCACCATTGCTGCAGCAGCAAAAATAACTAAAAATGTTTTTTTCATAATATAATTAGTTTTGTTTAAAAATGATATTTCACAAATCTCTGCAAATATAGTGTATAAATACAACAATCCGCAGTTTTGTTAATAATATTTAACGGAAAAGTCATTTCTTTTTGCTGTTGCTGTTCATTTTGCTGATGATTTGCTGGAAAAGCCATGCTAACATCAGCGATGCAATAATATAAAGGAGTATGCCGGTATAGATATTACCCTCATGAGAGACGTGGATAATCACCTTGCGGGTGATAGGGTGGCAGACGAAGAGGGCGGCGCTGACGGCTCCAACCCATTCCAGTATGCCATTGATGGCTGTTGGCAACAGCTTGACAAGGCTTATAGAGAAGGTGATGACAAAGACGGGCACGAAATACCATGTGTGATACCAAAAGCTGAAGGCGAAGATCAACAGCAGGCTGACAATCATTGTCATGCCGTATGTAGCACGGCTCATGTCGTGACCATAGCGTGCGTAGAGAAGGCCAAGGCCGAAGGGTACCATGCTGCCAATAAAGTTGTAGCGGAAATGGAGCAGGGGAGTGCTTATCGGGTTACACACTGCCTGAATAAGCCAGCACGCCACCATAAGGGCTACCGTGATTTTCCATCCGCGGCGGTACATCAGCAGACGGTAGATGATATACAGCTGTACCATAAGTCCGAAGAACCAGTATGGGCCTGGCCAGATGTTGGCGTCGGGACCGATGCTGATGTTGACGGTCATCGTCAGCATTCCGAGTATTTTGCCTACGGTGTAGTGATAGGTGTTGGGTGTCATGCAGTCGATGAAAATAAAGGCTGCATAGCCTATTATCATCATACGGAACAGCTTGAGGTAGTGGTTCTTGACAAATGGAAAGAATGATATTTTACTGTTTACTGCTTCCCTGTTTTTGTCGGACTCGTACTTCATTGTCAGGCCGTAGGCGCTAAGAAAGAGGAACAAGGGCACACCGTAATGGCCGAGGAACGACACTATATGCACCGGCAGCAAATAGTCGGGGTGTGTCAGCTCATACCACATACGGTTACAGTTCTTAATGTTAAACAGGTACTCGTTCTCTTTCACCACCGGCCGGAGCCAGTGGCAGAAGTTGTGCAGGAATATGCCTATTATGGCTATTCCCCTCAGTGCGCTGCACTCAGCGCGCGTAAGCAGATTGTCTCGGCGACTGAATCGCCGGGCACTCTGGGGGGTGAGGCTATTTGTTGATGATTCTGTCATAGTCGTAGTATGATTTTATAATCCTCTTTCTTGCTGTGTTATAGTCATCAGAGAGGATGTTGTATTCTGAGTGGTATTCAGGGGTGTGTATGCCGCCGAGCCAGAGGAGCAGGTGGGGTAGGGCATCCGTCATATACGGGCGGTCTTTGGCTTTCTTTACAGCCTGGACTACATCCGGGTGGTTTTTAATATATTGTGGTGAGCACCAGATCCAGAACGGTATGTCATATTCATTGCGGGCTATGCGCTTGTTGATAGTGACGTTATGCTGACGGCACATCACGTGGCCGCCGTCATCAAAGACCTGCTCTCCATGGTCGGACAGATAGAGTACTATGGCGTCCTGGTCTTGGAAGAGGCGTACTATCTGTGACACTACGGAGTCGTTATATAGTGTGGCGTTGTCGTATGACGCCAGATGGATCTTCTCTCTCTTGTTCAGTTCCCGCCTTTTGGAATCATAATCGGCAGACTTGAAGTGATGGCGCTCTTTGGGATAGCGTGAGCCGTAAGCCACATGCTGACCGTAGAGGTGGAAAATTATGAGGTTATGGGATGACTCGGCGACGGAATCGCCGAGCACTCTGGGGGATGAGGTTGTGAGGTTGGCATAGTCTTTCAGCAGAGCCTCGTCATATTGATGCGTCTGGGTGTTGCGGGTGTCAAACATCGATCGGCTCAACTCCGGATGATTCAGGAAAAAGCCGCCGCTGAAGTCATAGACAGCCTCTTTTGCCTTTGGCAGAAACTGGTTGGTGATAAATGTGACATGGTAGCCGGCTGCGCGAAACAGCTGTGGGAACATTGGATAGTCGCACCACTCTCCCTCCTGGCCTACTACATGTGTTGAGAAGATGTTCTTAAATACAAAGCTGGTGAGGTTCCACGGGGCTATGACATCGCTGAATGGGGTCAACATTCCTTGCCTTGCCGTCTTCGTCTGCCATGGTGTAGTCGGCACGTCGTAACCGTACAGTTGTGAGTGGTGGCGGTTGTAGCTCTCGCCGATGATAAGTACTATATTTGGCGACGTATAGTCGCAACTGTCAACCTTTACATCATCTTTGGCTTCAAGGAGCTGGACTATTTGTTTTGACGCTAACCTGTTAGCGTTGATGCTGAACAGCAGGCGATGGATGGCGGTATGCTGGCGGCATTCGTGGCGTGTCAGCTCATGCTCCACCTCGCCTATGTTGTCGCGGTTTATAAGGCGGTGGTAGGCTTCTTTGTTGTCCCATGTCGTGACTATACCATAGATGAAAAGTGCCAGCACAGCTATGCTTGCCACAGGAGCGCCAATAATACCCCAGAAGGAATATTTGGCAAAGAAACTAATCCATTTCCTCAGCCACTTGGTTTTCCTGAACACGAAAGACTTAATGATATGAACTATCAACAGAAGGATAATCCAACCGAGATTTGTAGAGAGCAGGTCGAAGTTGAGATAAGTGCTCACAAACTCGCCTGCCTCCTTGCTGTTTGTCTCACCTAAGAGCAGCAGCATGGTAGGTGTGATGGGTGAGCCGAACTTGACAAAGCAGAATACATCCGCAATAACAGTGCTATAAAGCAACACATACAACACTGCTCTGACCCACCGTCGTACCTTCTGTGGTATCAGTGCCAGGAGTATGCAAACGATGTAGAGGTCAACGAAGATTTCAAGCCAAGCCTCACCGTAATAGTCGGATAGCTCTGGCTTGGGAGCTGTGAAATAATAACCCATCAGCAGCAGGGCATACATAAACACGAAGAAACCACCGTTTCTTCTGATTGGCAACAACCCACACGATAATATCTTACTAAAGAACATTTACGATTTACGATTTTTTTAAGTTTCGCTTTCGCTCAACTTATTATAGTTTAATGTTGAATGTTTAAAGTTGACAGTGAATTAGATTAACACGACGGGAACGCTAACGGGAACGTGAACTAATTCTCTTTAAACTTTCAACTTTTATCTTTTAACTCAAGTTATTCACTTTCAACTGTCAACTTTTATCTTTTAACTCAACTCAACTGGAGCTTGCGAAGGTTGAGTAATTAACACAAAACATCAACAATACAGCCTCTGTATCATTGGCCTCACGCTTTCAGGCACCATGCCGCGTATGGAGCGACCTTCTTTGATCCTATGTCGTATCTCCGTACTGCTGATGTTGTGAAGTGGCAGCGGTATGACATGTACTGAGGGTGGCAGGGTAGTGGTGTCTATAGTGCTGTCAGCACGAGGATATATCAGTATCTCATGATGGGCTATGATGTCATCGGCGTGATACCAGTCATGGAAACGCTCCCAGTTGTCACCGCCGATAATGAGCGAGAACCGCCGGTCGGGGTAGTCGTGAGTCAGTCCCTGCAGGGTGTTCCACATGTAAGAAGGACGCGGAAGGTGAAACTCATAGTCGCAGGCTGTCAAACCCTGATGACCCGCTAATGCTGCCTCGGTAATGCGCAGCCTCACCTCGTCAGGCAGCAGCTCGCTGTTGTTTTTCTTGAATGGGTTTAATGGTGATACCACAAACCACACCTCATCCAACCCTGCGGCATCCTGAATGCCTTGGGCCAATGAGATATGCCCGTTGTGGATAGGGTTGAAAGACCCCCCAAAAACACCTGTCGTTTTCATTTCCCGTCTTGTGTTTTCCGATATTTCGGAAAAATCCCCGCTTAGCCTATAAACCCTTTAATTATCTCCAGTGTTTCCTTTTCGGCTGTATCAAGATCATCATTGACTACGATGCGGTCGAAACGCTCCGCCTGACTCATCTCGTATGCAGCACGCTCGATACGGGTTTCTATCACGTCTGGCGTCTCTGTGCCACGGTTGGTGAGGCGACGGCGCAGCTCCTCTATCGATGGCGGCTGGATGAACAGCGCCAACGCCTCATCGCCATATGCGGCCTTGATGTCCATGGCACCGTTGACATCAACATCGAAGACTACATTGTCTCCACGCTCCAACTGGCTCTCTACCTGACTCTTCAGAGTACCGTAGAATCTGTCTGCATAAACCTCCTCATACTCCACAAACTCATCGTTGGCAATCTTTTGCTTGAACTCCTCCGGAGTGATGAAGAAATACTCCACGCCGTTCTGCTCCTGGCCTCGTGGCGCACGACTTGTGCATGATATAGAGAACGCTAAGTGTAACTCCTTAAACTGCATCAGCCAGTTGATGATCGTACTCTTTCCTGTTCCGCTTGGTGCGGAGAATATTATCAGTTTTCCTCTCATATTTGTGTTTTATGTTTTGAGTTTTATGTTTTGTGTTTTATGTT
>JAGDAU010000217.1 GCA_017959365.1 Prevotella sp. | reverse complement strand
GACAACGGTCTGCCGTCAATGGTAACCTCTTGCGGGGTGATGTGTACTGTTTTAACGGGAACGTTAACGGGAACGTTAACGGGAACGGGAACAGGAACGTTAACGGGAACGGGAACAAGCCCCTCTCCTGACCCCTCCCCTGAAGGAGGAGGGGAGATAATAACGGGGACGGGAACATTGGTTTTCCTGACACATATTGCACCGTTGCATCCGCCGAAACCGGATATCATCTTGATAAAGCACTTCTTATTGGTTGGACTGTTGTCGGTAGTGACATTGATTTTACCAGATACTCCACGATCTTTATATCCTTTTGTCTTAAGGATAAGACCATCGTTGAGGGCATAAAGAGATACTATTGTCTCAACGACCCCAGCAGCACCGAGAGTATGCCCGAAGACACCCTTCAGTCCGTTTACGGGGATCTCATTCAGTCCTGCTTTCTCAATAGCCACAGACTCCATCTGGTCATTAAACATCGTCGCGGTGCCATGGGCATTGATAAAAGCTATTTCTTCAGCGGGAACATTAACGGTAACCGCTTTCAGGGCATTCATGGCACCCTCAGCGTCCTTCGACGGTGATACTATATGAAAGGCGTCATTATAAATCGCTCCATCAGATACAACCCAACAGTCCTTATTCACGGGTATTGACGCAGAGAATACTATCGTTGCCGCTGCCTCACCCAGGTTCAGACCGTTACGCTCCATGTCAAATGGTTTGGCTTCGTCTGCCGACAGTGCGTTTAAAGCCTGAAATCCCGATATGGTGAATTTGTCTTGTATGTCTGCTCCGCATACTATGGCGTGTTTATAAATGCCCGCATCAAGCAACCGCAATGCAAGCACTATTGCCGCTACTCCGGATATACAGGCGTTGCATACTACGACAGGTTCTGTAATGATACCTATACGCTGCGCAATTTTCTTTGCCGCGATACTTGGTGAGAGCGTGTCAATATTAGCCTTTGTGGTACTGAGGATAAACACAGTACTGTCATCAGTAACGTCAATATTGGTTTTTTCTATCGCCCTTTTTGCTGACAGTAAAGCAAGTGACTCAAAACGTGTCATTCCCTCAACCATCAGTTCATCGTTTTGCTCATCCGTAAACAGGGCGGCAGTAAATGGTTGTGGTATCTCACATTTGTCGTGATATTGCCGCAGGGCGCACCGTCCTTCCCTCACTGCCTCATAGTTCTGCTGTGAGGAATAACCAAGTGGTGATATTATATTGTCGGCAATCCAGCGTATCATTTCCAGAAATCAAAATAGTTATACCATTGTGTTGGGTATAGCTTCATCATCCTCTCCAGTTCCTTAACGTATGCCTCCGCTAACGCCTTTATTTGTTCGTTGCGTGGCAGAGAGTGGTCGTATGTCAGTGGTGTGACGTAAATCTTATAACTTGTCATAGAAGTCTTCATGACATTAACCGCCAGCACATCCAAGCCTCTCATCGTAGCAACCTGAAAAGGTCCTATTGGGAAATCAGCCACACCGTTAAGGAATGGCAGTTCAATAGTCTTTTTAGATCCTAATATTCTGTCAGCCGGCATACTCACCGTCTCACCGTTGGCGAGTGCCTCCTCAATGAGGAATATATGACTCATGTCGTTGCTCACAGGTATCATCCTGATGTTAGTATCGGCAAATCTGCTGCTGCGCCCCTGCATAACCGATTCTTTCTCGCCGAAGAACACCAGAGCGTTAAACGGCTTGTCTTTTGCCACCAGTGTATATCCTGCTATCTCGTAGTTTCCCACATGTGAGCTGAGTTGTATGAATCCTTCCGGTTGTTTAGCTAATAGCTCATAATGCTCATATCCCACTGTCTCTATGTTGAATTTCCGTCCTGCGTACATTGCAAACCTGTCTATTACCACCTGACTGAAATAATAGTAATTCATGTACATCGCTCCGATAGAGTGAAAAACACCATATTTCTGCTGGCGGCGGAAATACCTGTAATTAACGCGGGTCTTAATGAGCATGCAGAACGGTAAGATGAATATCGCGGTAAAAACATAGATGATACGAACGTCAACCCACCGCAGCAGCCCAATAAGCCACTTGTGCATCAGCCCGCTGCCAAATGTTGTTCCATTCCAATTACGTTCCATCAACTCTCAACTTTTCAACTAACAACTCATCAACTCATCAACTTGTCAACTACAATAATAGAGTGTCCCTGTCCTAAGTGGTCGTGTATGGCTTCTACAACCAGACCAGCGCGGTGTATGCAGTCTGTAAGGTCTTCGGTGTTATACATCTTTGAGTTACCGTTGGCAATGGCAGTGAAATACAGACTTGTCATGTTGAGGCAGAATGTTGCCGGCTCGTAGCGTTGACGATCCCACAGTGTTTCCATGATGAAGATGCGTGTGTTGTCGGTCATTGCCTCTTTTGCCCGTTTCAGTATGCTTACTATCTCATCCATGCTGAAACAGTCTAAAAACTGGCTCATCCATATAGCATCGGGACCTTGTTGCTTAACTGGGAATAGCGCAGTGTTATCCAACAGATTAATACCATATCCGCTGATGCGTTCCCCGCCTGCCTTTCCACTAATATTCTGTCTCATCATCTCAATCTGCTGTGGCAGGTCGAGTACTGTTACCTCAACGTCCTTATTGTATCCAACGCATTGCAATGCCCATTTGCCGGTGTTACCCCCGACATCATACAGTGACTTGACATGATATTCATCGAAGATAATCCTCAAAGCCTCCGGGAAAGACGAATCGCTATAGAAGTGGTCGAACGCAAACCAACTCTTCTGTACCTGGTCTGGCAGCGATGACAAACCCTCATATACTGTCTGCCATTCGCCGAACAGCCTCAGTCCAGCCGGCTTTCCGGTCTCAAGTGCCTCATCCAGATGAAACCACCCTTTGTAGTTGACATCATGGTTGAAATCAATGTTTACCCTTGTGGCTGGGTCGTTGATGAGAAACCATCCCGTTTTTGTCAGAGAGAAACGGTCTGTATCTGTATCAACGATGATGATGCCTATAGACATAGACGCCTCCAAAAGGCATTTAACGGCATAGTCAGACAATCCGGTGGCATTGACAATCTCTTGGCGTGTCATGCCGTTATCGCTATTGCGGATCATGTCGAGTATGCCACGTTTGAGCATTATCCTCGCCACCTGAAAGACTACGGGTCCCCATGCGATAAACTCAGCCATGCGCTGTGCCTCGCGGGCTGTCATCTTATCCTCTGTATATCTCTTCTTGAGGTCTGGAAAAAGTTGCATTTTGTGTCTGGTGTTGACTCGGCGACGGAATCGCCGAGCACCCTGGCTGGGTGATGTGTGTGAATTATTGCTTGTTGTCAGGGAATATGGTTAGATCAATGATATTGCAGTCAGCGGATTGCTCTTTTGCTTTTTCCACGCTCTCGCAGTAATCAATTCTTAAGTTACGTGGCAGCGGCGCACATGCTTTGGCGAGTGCGGCCTCTTCAGCGTCGAGAGAGTAGGAGTGTACTTCTATGTCTGGATGCACCATTGCGAAAAGTAGCGCAAACTGTCCGCATCTGGAGTTGATAATAGCCACAGGCTTGGTGTTGTCTTGGGGAATGTAGTTATCAATCCATTTACTGCAGTCATCATGTTTCTTCAGCATCTGGCGTGTCTCCCTTTCAATGCCTATCCCCTTATATGTGTATTTGTCTATTATATAATTGTGGAAGTAGTGTGTTGTCTCTATCTCCTTTCTCATCTCAGAGAAATGATTGATGTATAGTTTATGAAAACTATTGGCTATCTGGAGATGGGTGTCTCCGAACTTTGTGAGTTCGCTTGCTGTCACACGTTTTCCTATCTCAACCGTTATCTGTCCGCGGGCGGTCAGTCCGCTGCCCTTTGGCATCACATGACCTGCTCCGTGTATGAATATGGGCAGTATGTCACATCCAATCTCCTGAGCCATATAAAACGCACCCTTGTGAAACCGTGTTATCTGTTCTATGTTTCTCTTGCCCTCGGGGAATATCACCACGCTCTGCCCTTTAGCTACAGCGGCGGCAACATCCTCTTTCAGTTCCTCCATCTGTTTGTCTAAGTTGATAAAACCTGCCAATCGGAACAAAGTGTTGACAAACGGATTCTTCCAAACCTTACCGCTGATAATCATCTGGACATTTGGACTCAACGCCAACAGAAAAACAGGATCCAGTATAGACTGATGGTTGCAAATCATTATGCTGCCTCGTGAGAAATCCTCATTGTGTTGGTTTCTCACAATGCTTTTCACTCCCCATATATTGTTTACGTTAACTTTCATGGTTGAGTGGATAACCCGGTGGAAGAACCTCTCCTTGGCAGACTTCTTGCAAGGAGTCAGTTTGAGGACGATGCCAATGACACATCCGTACAATAACTCAAACAAATATACCGCTCCACAGTATCCGGTACGTATAATCTTGTCAATAGTAACCGGTTGCCTCCTTACCTTACCTTCTGTTGTGGTGAGCCATCTGAAGATCATCGGTGGCACGATCCATGCCATCAGCACCACCGTGAGCATACCCACAATTGTTACCTCTGCCAATGAATGTAGCGCAGGATGCTTGGCAACAATCAGCGAGCCCATGCCAATAAACATGATAAGTGCTGATATGATGATGCTGTTGCGGTATGATGGCAGCAGTTTTTTCCTGTATGCGTATTCGTTGATCAGACCGTCGGTCATGAAAATAGTGTAGTCATCTCCCTGACCGAATATGAAAGTGGCAAGAATGACATTTACAATATTAAACTGCATGCCGAACAGGTACATGATGCCGAGTATCCATATCCATCCCACAGCCATGGGCAGGAATGCCAGAAGGCTTAATTCTATTCTGCCAAATGAAATCCAAAGGAATAGGAACACGATACATCCGCATGCAAACCCAATGTAGTTGAAGTCATTGGACAGGGAGTTTGCCACAGCGCTGTTCATGCCGACGAAATCGAAGGAGTAACCGTTTCCGCCAACAGCAGTGTTTATCTTCTCCTCTATATCCGCGGGGTTGTTGTTGCCCACGTCCACGATGTCAACAACGGAGCATTTACCGGTACTGTTGCTGAACGATTTGTTGAAGAGCGCAGAGACAAGGGGTTCGAAAAAGTTGAAATCGTGAGGGGCGTATGAGTTGGAGATAATTTCAGTAAAACCGCTGAACGCTTCATCGCTGAAGCCGTGTTTGGGTGCAAGTTGCTTCAGGTTCTTTTCCACGTCGTTACGGTGACGGCTCCAGAAATCATTCCATTTACGTATCTTCTCCGCCTGCCGCTCTTTTGAGCATATAAAGGCTGTTACATCAGAGAATGTCTCAATCTTGCAGTCAGCTTTCAGGCTATCGAGCAGTGGCGACAGCCTTGCTCTTTGCTTAAGCGCCTCATCCCATGTCGCTCCCACAGTGACGACATAAACGTTGGATGTGTCTTTCACTCCTGCTGACACGTGCAGGTCTGCCATTAGCCGCTCTTGAGTGGGAGTGAGGTAGTTGACATGGTGCATATTGGCGTCAAAAGAGGTGTTGAGACTGAAATATCCGAACACAATGGTTACGGCTATTATAACCCAGAAGAGCCATCCGCTGATGTTGGGCGACATTGAGGAGATGCGTCCGAACAAAAGATGTTCCTTCTTACCCTCTGCTTGTCTCTTGACAAGATGAGGCAGGAAGATAAGCACAAATAGTATGGTGCCAATGAGCATGAATGCGGCAAACAGTCCCAAGTCTCTTAATGCTGGTGCGTCAAGTGGTATAAGGCTGGCGAAAGCGCCCACGGTAGTGATGTTGCCTATCAGCAGTGGCGCAACCATGTCCTTCAGTACCTCGCGTATGCTTCCGCCATGTCCGGAGTGGGCAATGAAGTGTAGGGGATAGTTGACGGCTATTCCAATGATGATAGACCCAATACCCAATACTATCAGTGACACATTGCTGCGCAGTACAGCGATGAACGCCATAGCGAAGAGCCACCCGAATAATATTGAGCCGCCTATTAGCAGGATGTTCTTAGTGCTTCTGAAAGAAAGAATCAACAGACAGGTAATAAGAATCACCGATATAAGAATAGCCCATTTGCTGTCTGTCTTTATCTGTGTGGCGTTGTCAACGGCAATAACGGGCGATCCGGTAGTGGCAATGTCAACATCCTTAAACTTGCTCATCGTCTGTTTAGCCACGCTGTCAACATAACTGACGAGCAGTGCGTTGTTTGCGGACTCCATAGACCCGTATGCCGATGTCATCATAATGACGGCATACCTCTTGTCTGCAGTGAAGATGTATCCGTTGTCAATGTCGAAAGGCATTGACGCCTGCCGTCTCTGCATACGCTGCATAACAGGTGTGAAGAGTCCTAAGGGGTCGTTGCCTATGTTGGTCGCGAAGAATCCCGTTGCCGGCATCATCACCATCTGCATGTCGTTGGCAAGCTGCTCGTCTATTTTCTCTTGGTCAGAGATGATGCTTTCCATCCTGACATAGTCGGAGTCGGTGAGCATCAGAGGTATGTTCTGATAAGCAAAGTCTGTTATACCTGAGATCTTGTCGAAGTCAACCTGTGACGTAAGGTCTTTGATATGCCTCTTACCGTCATTGGCAAGAATCTGTTCTGCCAGTGTATCTACAGCCTCTGCGAGGCGGTCTTCATGCGATACCCCGTTCTCGCTCTCGCTCTCGTTCCCGTTCCTTATGCTTATCATGGCAACGATGTTC
>JAGDAU010000216.1 GCA_017959365.1 Prevotella sp. | reverse complement strand
ATCGACTTCACTAAGGGAAGCACAGCACCGACTATTTCAGTTACCAACTCTACGTTCTATGCTCCTACAGCAACCACCAAGTCATTCTACAGCTCACAGAGTGGTCAGAAGACCACCGAGTGGGATGGCGAGGCTACACAGACCTTCAAGTTCTATTACAACACGATGTATAACCTTGCTCCAAGCAAGAATTTCTTCACACACCGTCAGAACAACCAGAAGTGGCTTATTTACGATGTTAAGTACAACGTATTCGTCAACTGCGGCAAGAGCGGTCAGGTCATTAAGGGTATGAACGGCGGTCAAGGCGGAGCTAACCCGACATGGATTGTTGAGGGTAACGCCTTCAATTGGGGTGGTGCTGACGCAAGCGCTGCTGAGTCAACGGGTGACGAAGAAGAGCCTGTTAAGAACAGCGTAGCCGGTATTATCACATTCACCAGTGTTGAGACACCAGACTTCGGCGGTACATTCGCACTTGCTGATGGTGCTCAAGGTCCGCAGGGAGAGCAAGGCGACCCACGCTGGACCATCACATTTGGACAGGGCTATACTGTTACCGTTGCAGATGGTATTGAGAATGGTTCAATACAGGTTGACAAGGCTCTCGCTATTGAGGGTGATCAGGTTACTGTTACCGCTACACCTGTCGAGGGATTTGAGCTTGACAATATCACCGTTACCGCTGCTGACGAAAGCAACATTCAGGTTACTGATGGCAAATTCTTAATGCCAGCACAGAATGTTACCGTAAGCGCTACATTCAGAGTTCCTCCGCAGGTGATTAACATCAATATCTCACCGGCAGAGGGTGACCTCGGCGCATTGGTAGCTGCTGAGGCAAAGACAATCACTGACGCCGGTAATCTGGTAGGTGATATTAACATCATTCTTACTGAGGACGCAAGCTACACCACAAGCCAGTCTATCGTGGCTCCAGGTCAATTGAATATCCTCTGTTCAGGTAATGCGACGATTGACGCCAGCACATTAGAAGATCCGTTCATCACCTTAGAGGGTTCTACCACATTTGCTAAGAAAGCCGATGACACAGACTCTGACCATTACCTCATAGATGCTGTTGAGGTTATGGGCGTTACAGTAAACGGACTTAAGAATGCCTTCATAAAGGATAACCAGAAGACAGTGCTCCAGAGACTGATGATTGTCAGCTCTGTTATCGAGATGCCCGCAAGCAATAAGAGCTTCATCGACTTCAACGGCAAGGGCTATGTAGGCTATGTAGGTGTTCTTAATTCGACTATCTATGCAAAGGACAAGAACACTGGTTTCTTCGCACAGTATGGCAGCCGTCCAAAGAATGTCAACGAAGCATGGACACAGGAGTTTGACGTTGAGAACTCTACCATCGTCAATATCGCAAACGATAAGAATTTCTGTGACCTGAAGCAGAAAGGCACCTTACAGAATGTTTGCACATTGAAGAACAACCTCTTCGTTGAGTGCGGTAAGCAGAACCAGGTTGTTGTTGGCTTCGACGGTGGTCAGGTAAGTGCAACACCAGAATGGAATGTTGACGGCAATGCCTTCAATTGGGGTGGTGCTGACGTAAGTGCTGCTGAGGTTGCAAAGGCTGGTCAGAAGAATGAGGAAGACATCGTTAAGAACAGCGTAGCCGGTATCATCACATTCACCAGTGTTGAGACACCTGACTTCGGCGGTACATTCGCACTTGCTGAGGGTGCTACAGCTCCTGAGGCTCTCGGCGACCCACGCTGGACAATCACCTTCGAGGCTGCTCCTATACCACAAGAAGTTCTTTGGTCAAGCGAGACACCGACAGACCTTGTCTGGGAACAGCAGAATATCACTATTGCTCCAGAGAAATTCGAGAACGCTAAGGTTGGTGACGTTATCCACGTTGCACTTCAGGATGTTCTCGCAGATCAGGATTATGATTGGATGGCTCAGGTTGCATTCCGCTGCACGAACTGGAATACATTGGAATCGCCAGTTAGTGTAGCAGGTACTGCTTCTGTTGATCCTAAGGAAGAGGCTACATGGGTTATCACCGGTGATATCCTGTCTATCCTTAAGGCTTACGGTGCTCAGATTAACGGAACAGGATGTAAGACAGCTCTTATAACCTTAGAGTCTGTTCCAGAGGAACTCGGCTCAATGCAGTCTATCTGGGTAGGCAACCAGGGTGGTGGCAATATCGTTCTTGACAACTGCCACTTCTACAATGCTGCTGACTTCAATGGTGTGAAGGTAGGCGACAAGATCCTCATCACAGGCGTTGGTCCTCAGTGGATTGGCGTTAAGTATGTCAATGGCAGTTATGCATGGACAGATTTCGCTGGAACTGATGTTGCAGTTACTAACACATACAGTGAAGAGAATCCTATTGTAGAGATTGAGATTCTCACTGATGAGGCTGCTGCCATATTCAATGGTAAAGATTATCATGGTATTGTCATCGCGATGGGTGAAGATGCCAAGGGTATCACTCAGATTGAGCTTATCCCATATCACGAGCCGGTTGTTACAGACATTAATGTTGATGTTGCAAGTGGTGAAGACATCGGCGCTGTCGTTGCACAGGCTAAACAGGCTGTTACTGAAAATGGTGACATCGTTGGTAATATCACTGTTAATCTGGCTGAAAACGGTTACTTCACAACAAGCCAGTCTATCGAGGCTCCCGCAAATGTTACCATCAACGGTATCAGCGGTGTCGTGGACGCTTCTGCTCTTGAGGCTCCGTTCATCCAGATGGTGGCATTAGAGAGTCCTACAGAATGGACAGAGGCTACATTCAATGTTTCTGGCATTACCGTTAATGGACTTAAGACCGCATTCTTCTTAAGCAACAGTAAGAACTATGTGTTTACAGAATTCAACATTGACTACTGTCTTGTAGAGGTTGCTGGTGATGTTACAACCATCGACTTCACTAAGGGAAGCACAGCACCGACTATTTCAGTTACCAACTCTACGTTCTATGCTCCTACAGCAACCACCAAGTCATTCTACAGCTCACAGGGTGGTCAGAAGACTACCGAGTGGGATGGCGAGGCTACACAGACCTTCAAGTTCTATAACAACACGATGTATAACCTTGCTCCAAGCAAGAATTTCTTCTCACACCGTCAGAACAGCCAGAAGTGGCTTGTTTACGATGTTAAGTACAACGTATTCGTCAACTGCGGCAAGAGCGGTCAGGTCATTAAGGGTATGAACGGCGGCGGTAGCAGTGCTAATCCTACTTGGATTATTGAGGGTAACGCCTTCAACTTCGACGGTGCTGACACAAGCGCTGCTGAGTCAACGGGTGACGATGAGGAGCCTGTTAAGAACAGCGTAGCCGGTATCGTGAGATTCACCAGTGTTGAGACACCTGACTTCGGTGGTTCAATTCTGACGGCTAACGAGTCTGTTCCTGAGCAGATTGGTGACCCACGCTGGACACTCACCTACGTTGCAGGTCTGACAGTAACTGTCGCTGACGATATCGTAGGCGGTAAGGTTGAGGTTGACAAGACTCTTGTTGAGGCTGGTGATGTAGTTACCGTCACTGCTACACCTGATGAGGATTATCTGCTCTCTGAGGTGACAGCCGTTGACGCTGACAATCAGCCCGTTGCTGTGTCTGAGACCTATGAGATAACCATGCCGGAAAAGAGCATCACCGTAAGCGCTACATTCGTATCACAGGTGAAGGGTCTCTACGACTTCGCAGGTGCTGCTAAGGAGTTTGATGACCTCAAGACTGCTGGCCAAACAGTTATGCCTATCGAGAAGGTGAGCGGCAGTGCCGCTAACGGTACCGCGTTCTACATCTGGGAGAAGGCCGAAAAGACCGACAGCTATCGTCAGGACTTTAAGGGCTATGGCAACTACACCGGTGAGGGTGGCTTCCTGCCAACCAACGGTGACATCTGGATGCGTTCTGGTGAGCTCCACAGCAAGATTACCAACGGTGGTCTGCAGTGTGACAATAACAAGAATATTGTAATCAACAACATCAAGGCTGGTGACAAGATTATCATCGAGTTCCTCCAGGAGGCACCTGCTTTAGATAATCATTCAATAACCGAGGGTGAGGAGACTCCGCCAGAGAAGGTGCTCACATGGGGTGTTGCCGATGGCTATGGCCATAGGACACACGCTGTTGTTGGTGACGCTACTAAGTCAGCTGTATCAGGTGAGACAACCATCGCTTCCGGCGAGGCAATCCGTATCGTTGACACAGAATGCGGCTACTTCTCATTCATCGCTCCTAAGGGTATCGTAATCACTATGATTAAGATTACTGAGGGTGATGTTCCTACCGATGTTGAGCTGCCTGGTAACATCAACCTGCCTGAGACTGTTGAGGGCGGTACCATCAAGACCGACAAGACAGAGGCATTCGCAGGTGAGACAGTTACCGTTACAGCTACACCAAACTCAGACTTTGAGCTTGAGAGCCTCACCGTAACCAACGCTAACGGTGATCCGATCGAGGTTGGTGAGGATGGCACATTCACAATGCCTGACGGTCCTGTTAACATTACAGCTACCTTCAAGCAGAAGAGCGCTACCGGCATCACGGAGATCAACGCTGAGTCCGATGAGTGGCAGAACATGCTGAACGACGGTAAGTGGTACAACCTCCAGGGTGTACGTGTACAGACTCCTACTAAGGGTGTGTTCATCCACGAGGGTAAAAAGTATGTTGTTAAATAATCTGTCTAAAGACAGTAATCTATAATTAAAGAGGCTCGCCAAAGGGCGGGCCTCTTTATAATATCTTACTCAACTGAATAAGATACAGCTGAGTTGAGTTTAATGTTTACAGTGAATTACATTTGTGTTTTATGAGTTGAAAGTTGATAAATCGAGATTCCGAAATAACAAAAACTATTTAACACAAAACATAAAACAAAAAACAAAATCCCCAATGACATTTTTAATGATAGGCGCCGGCAATGTGGCGACATCCCTCGTTCCGGCATTACAAAAGGCAGGACATGAGGTGGTGCAGGTGTACAGCCGTACACTGGCATCTGCCAAGAGGTTGGCAGACACAGCCGGCTGTCAGGCCACTGATAATATAAATAAGGTGTCGCCTGACGCAGATGTCTATCTGTTCTGTCTTAAGGATGACGTTATTGCCGAGGTGGCAGACCAGCTACAGAAAGTGGATAAATCAGCACTGTTTATCCATACCTCCGGAAGTGTGGATATTGACGTGCTTATGTCTGACGGACGATGCTGTGGCGTTATATACCCTATGCAGACCTTCTCACGTGAGCGGGTTGTTGACATGACTCACGTGCCGTGTTTTACGGAGGCATCAGATGAAGACACCATGAGTACTGTAACTGCGTTGGCACAGAGCATAACCGATAATGTCATGCCACTCTCTTCAGAGGGCAGGCGCTGGCTGCACATAGCCGCCGTGTTCGCGTGTAATTTCTCCAACCACTGCTATGCCTTGGCTCAGAGGGCGCTTGAGGCCCAGGGACTGCCATTCAGCCTTATGCTGCCGCTGATAGACGAGACAACACGCAAGGCGCACACCATGGCACCCAGGGACGCACAGACCGGTCCTGCGGTGCGCCATGACACCCGTGTTACCGACCGCCATATAGAAATGCTCGCCTCTCAACCCGAATTACAGCGAATTTATAAATTAATGACTCAGAGTATAGAAAGATTATAATACCCATTAATATGATAAACTATGACTTAAGTAAGATACGGGCACTGATATTTGATGTGGACGGTGTGCTGAGTGCCAATACCATTATGATGGATGGCAGGGGAGAGCCGTTACGTACAATGAATATCAAGGACGGCTATTCCATACAACTCGCGGCTAAAATGGGGCTGCGCATGGCGATAATGACCGGCGGATGGGCTGACTCTATTCAGGAGCGTTATACCCGTCTCGGCGTACAGGATATCTTCATGCGCTGCTCGATGAAACTGCCTGTATATGAGAAATACCTGAAAGACAATTCACTCACTGATGAGGAGGTGATCTATCTTGGTGATGACATCCCGGACTATGAGATAATGCAGCGTTGCGGATGCCCCTGCTGTCCAGATGACGCGTCTATAGATATAAAAGAGATTTCAACGTATGTCAGTCCGTACCCGGGTGGAAGCGGATTTGTACGCGACGTTATAGAGCAGGTGCTGAGGACACAGGGTAAGTGGTTGGCATCAGAAAAGGCTTTCGGATGGTAGGATTTGTGCTCAATCGTAAATCGTAAATCGTCAAATAGTAAATATATTAAATGAAGATAATATTGGCAAGTAATTCGCCCAGGAGACGAGAGTTGATGGCTGGGCTGGGTGTGGATTTTGATGTCAAGGTGATACCGGGTATTGAAGAGACCTATCCTGCAGACATGCCCATAAACCTTATAGCGCAGCATCTGGCGATGCAGAAATTCCTGCCTTATCAGATAGGGCTTGATGACGATACTGTTGTTATCACCGCAGACACTATCGTCGTAGTGGATGACAAGGTGTTGGGCAAACCCTCCGACCGAACAGAGGCGGTAGAGATGTTGCGTCTTATAAGCGGTCGTACGCATCAGGTGATAACCGGTGTCTGTATAGGCCGTAGTTTTATCCAACATGCTTTCTCCGTCAGCACGGATGTTACCTTTAAGGAACTTACCGATGATGAGATTGATTACTATGTGGACAACTATAAACCTTTTGATAAAGCAGGTGCATACGGCATACAGGAATGGATAGGGTATATCGGTGTGACAGGCATAAACGGCAGCTATTTTAATGTGATGGGGCTCCCCGTACAACGTATTTACGATGAATTAGTGAAATTGGGGATTGTTTAATCCAAATCCTAATGATTGATTTGGGTTTAAAATATTTTACAAAGTTAGAAAATTTTAATGTCATTTATTTTTAACTATAAGTTTACAGTTTGTGATATTTTTAACGAACAAAGTATTATAATTTTCTAATATTAACAAATATTAACACAAAATGTAAGATTCTATCATTGCAATATGTGTTTTTTTTATTAACTTTGTGGCGATAAATTATTTTGAATTTTCTTTATTGTTTTAGAGATTATTATCACCCCACATATATAAATAGTTATGGCAAAGTATAACATTACAGAAAGAAAGGAAAAGGACGCCGCCTACAGGACGTTGGTGAGTCCTAAACTGATGGATGAGTTGAAGCAGAAAATTTTGGATGTGATACTCATACAACAGAAGTACAAAGACAAGGATTACTCCGCAAAGAAATTAGCGGAAGACCTTGGCACGAACACGAGGTATATATCTGCTGTTGTTAACGTCAGGTTCCACACAAACTATACCTCTTTTGTCAACAAGTATCGCATTGACGAGGCGATGGCACTGCTAACAGACAAGCGCTATCAGCACCTCAATATGGAGGATATAAGCGATATGGTAGGCTTTGCCAACAGACAGTCTTTCTATGCGTCATTCTACAAGATCAACGGCATTACTCCAAGAGAGTATAAGCTGAGACACTTGCAGAGTAAGAGAAAAAAAGATGAGGCTATAGAGGAGTCATGAAGATACTTGATGAAAAATTCGCTGATATCCAGATACTGAGGTATCAGCTGAAGGGATTTGATGAGCTTTCTTTAAAACAGAGAAAACTCATCTTTTTCCTTTCTGAGGCTACGCTGTGGGGAAGGGATATCACCTTCGACCAGAATTGTAAATACAACCTTATAGTGAGAAAGAGTCTTGAGGCTATGACGGCATCTTATAAGGGTGACCGCGACAACGATGACTATCAGGCAATGGAGACCATGCTGAAGAGGGTGTGGTTCGCATCGGGAATACATCATCATTATGGATGTGAGAAATTTAAGGCGGGCTTCACAGACCGTTTCTTTCTTCAGGTCTTTGATTCTACACCTGATGAGTTGTTGCCATTGTCTGACGGTATGACAAGGCTACAACTGAGAGATATATTATATAAGGTGTTCTTTGATGACAGTTTCCTGCCCAAGAGCGTCAATAAGGCGGATGGAGAGGACCTGATTCTTACCTCTGCCTGTAATTTCTATGAGGGAGTGACACAGCAGGAGGTGGAGACGTTCTATGATGCCTTGAAAGACCCCGAAGACAATTGTCCGCCATCATGGGGGTTGAACAGCAGGCTCGTAAAGGACGCTGACAGTCATCTGCATGAGGAGGTGTGGAAAGTGGGTGGACGTTACGGTGATATCATTGAGAAAATCATCTACTGGCTCAGAAAGGCAGAGACAGTGGCAGAGAACAACAGTCAGAGGCGCGTTATACAGCTCCTTATAGAATATTATGAGACGGGTGACCTGAGAACCTTTGACGAGTACTCCATAGAGTGGCTGCATGAGCATGACGCCATGGTGGACTTTATAAACGGGTTTATAGAGGTGTATGGTGACCCACTGGGAATAAAAGCCACATGGGAGGGGCTGGTGGAATACCGTGATGTGGAAGCCACACGCCGCACGCGTACTATAAGCGACAACGCACAGTGGTTTGAGGATCACTCACCCGTTGACCCGCGCTTCAAGAAAAAGACCGTTCGGGGAGTGACGGCAAACGTTATCTGCGCCGCTATGTTAGGAGGCGAGGAATATCCGGCGTCCGCTATTGGCATCAACCTGCCCAACGCCGACTGGATCAGGGCCCGTCATGGTAGTAAGAGTGTAACTATAGGCAATCTCACAGAGGCTTATAACCTTGCCGCAAAGGGCAACGGTTTTATGGACGAGTTTGTGGGGGATGCTCAGACGAGGGAGCTGATAGACAAGTATGACAATATCTGCGATGACCTGCATACCGACCTGCATGAGTGTCTTGGGCACGGTAGCGGACAGTCGTTACCCGAAACATCTCCCGACGCACTGAAGGCATACTCTAATACTATTGAGGAGGCGAGGGCAGACCTCTTCGGCCTGTATTATATGGCAGACCCCAAACTTGTGGAGTTGGGTCTGCTGCCAGACGGTGAGGCGTATAAGGCGCAGTATTACACATATATGATGAACGGTCTTATGACCCAGTTGATACGTATTACACCTGGTAATAACATAGAAGAGGCGCACATGCGTAACCGCTCGCTCATTGCCCACTGGTGTCTGGATCATGCCGGCGGGGCCATGATGATGGAGAAGTGTGACGGTAAGACATTCCTGCGTATCACCGACTATGATAAACTGAGGCAGTCTGTGGCGGAGCTGTTGGCAGAGGTCCAGCGCATCAAGAGCGAGGGGGATTACGAGGCAGCGCGCCAGCTTGTGGAACGCTATGCGGTAAAAGTGGATGCAGTGTTACACAAAGAGATACTTGAACGCTATGAGAAACTGAACATCGCCCCTTATAAGGGTTTTGTCAATCCTGTGCTGCGTCCTGTCTATGACGCCGATGGAGAGATTACCGACATTACCGTAGATTATAGTGAGGGATATACCCAACAGATGCAGAGATACAGCAGGGAGTATTCTATTTGAGATTTATGTTTTGTGTTTTGAGTTTTATGTTTTGAGTTAGATAGTTTTGATTTTTAATAGCAAATCATATCAATCGTAAATCGTCAATCGTAAATCGTCAATCGTAAATCGTCAATCGTCAATCGTCAATCGTAAATCGTCAATCGTCAATAGTAAATCGTCAATCGTCAATAGTAAATAGTAAATTGTAAATCTTAAAATAGTAACTGTTCTCATGACTACAGAAGAGAAGGTAAAAGAGATAAAGCAGTCCTTCCGGTTGCTGATGGATGGTGTCGCCTCGCGGTCAATGCGCGAGAAGGGACTTGACTATCATATCAACTGGGGTGTCTCGTTGCCACATCTGCGCGAGATGGCAGCTGGCTATGGACATGATATGCACCTTGCCATAGAACTGTGGAAGGAGAATATACGGGAATGTAAGATTCTTGCCACCATGATTATGCCGCCAGAGGAGGCCGATCCTCAACTGTTGCAGCTGTGGGTGGAACAGGTCGGCAATCAGGAGATAGCCGAGATGCTTGCTTTTAACTTAGTCTGTCATACTTCCGATGCCCTTGTACTGGCAAAGCGATGGATTGCTACTGATGAAAAGCTAAGCGTCATAGTCGGTCTTAATACTATCTCGCGTCTTATAACAATGGATGTGGATATAGGAGAGCGCGATCTATGTGAAATAAGAGATCAGGCGCAAGCCGCCCTGGGTGATGAGTCGCTCTCGGTGCGGCACGCTGCTAACAACTTGATAGTTAGGCTTGAAGAAATGTAAAAGTTGCTCATTTTGAGCAACTTTTATTTATTTTGTATTGAAATAGTTTTCTTTTTTGGAAAAGTTTTACAAAATTATTTCTTGAAAAGTTTTCCGTTTGCTTTTTGTAAAACGCTGATTGTTAGGTAATTAACATAAATTAACACATAAAAAGTTGTCCAAAATGAAAATTATTTAAAAATATGTATTACCTTTGCAACCGATTTCGGCGATGTAAATCTCTTATTTTTCATCGCCATTGGGAAGAGTGACTACAAACTATTAATAATCAACCTAATATCAACCTAACAAAATGATACAGACAGTTGTAAAACGCGACGGACGCGTAGTTGGATTCAACGAGCAGAAGATCATGGCGGCTATACGCAAAGCCATGCTTCACACAGACAAGGGGGAGGACGAACAATTAATCCAGCAGATTACTGACATCGTGACCTTCCGAGGTAAGCCACAGATGACGGTGGAGTCTATACAGGACGCCATCGAGCGCGAGCTCATGAAGAGTAGCCGTAAGGATGTGGCGCAGAAGTATATTGCCTATCGCAACCAGAGGAGCATTGCGCGTAAGGCCAAGACACGTGATATCTTCCTTGAGATTATCAATGTCAAGTCTAACGATGTAACGCGTGAGAACGCCAACATGAATGCCGATACACCGGCGGGAATGATGATGAAGTTCGCAAGCGAGACAACGAAGCCTTTCGTTGATGACTATCTGCTGACTGAGGAGATACGCGACGCGGTGAAGCATAACTATATACACATCCACGACAAGGATTATTATCCTACAAAGTCGCTCACTTGTGTACAGCACCCGCTTGACAACATCCTCAATAACGGTTTCTCCGCAGGTCATGGTGAGTCACGTCCCGCCAAGCGCATAGAGACAGCCAGCGTACTCGCATGCATCAGCCTTGAGACAGCACAGAACGAGATGCACGGTGGTCAGGCAATCCCTGCCTTCGATTTCTATCTCGCGCCTTTTGTACGCTCCAGTTTCATTGAGGAGATGAAATACCTCGAGGAGCTTAATGGTGAGGATTATTCACATTTGTATAATGTAGAGCTGAAAGACTATATCAAGAAGCCGCTTGAAGGACTCAAGGGTGAGGAGAGGGTTGTACAGCATGCCATCAACAAGACTGTGGGTCGTGTGCATCAGGCTATGGAGGCGTTCATACACAATATGAACACTATCCACTCACGTGGTGGAAACCAGGTGGTGTTCTCATCCATCAATTACGGTACTGACACCTCAGCTGAGGGACGTTGTGTAATGAGAGAAATACTGAAGAGTACCTATGAGGGTGTCGGCAACGGTGAGACAGCTATCTTCCCGATACAGATATGGAAGAAGAAGAGAGGCGTCAACTACCTGCCCGAGGATCCCAACTACGACCTCTATGAGCTGGCATGTAAGGTGACGGCACGTAGGTTCTTCCCCAACTTCCTTAACCTCGACACCACTTACAACCAGTGTGACGAGTGGCATGCCGATGACCCGAAGCGTTATATCCACGAGGTGGCTACCATGGGTTGCCGTACCCGTGTGTTTGAAAACCGTTTCGGTCCTAAGACTTCTATCGGCAGGGGTAATATCTCTTTCACCACAATCAATATCGTTAGGATTGCTATCGAGTGTATGAATATCGCTGACGAGAAGCAGAGGATTGACATGTTCTTCGCAAAACTTGACAATATGCTTGAGATTGCCGCAAAACAGCTTGATGACCGCTTCAATTTCCAGAAGACAGCATTCGCCAAGCAGTTCCCGCTGCTTATGAAGAGCCTGTGGATAGGAGCAGACAAGCTGAATGCAGACGATACCATCGAGAGCGTCATCAACCAAGGTACATTAGGTATCGGTTTCATCGGACTGGCTGAGTGTCTTGTGGCACTCACTGGCAAACACCATGGTGAGTCTGCTGAGAGTCAGGAGTTGGGTCTTAAGATTGTCACATATATGCGTGACAGAGTGGTGGAGTTTGCTGAGCGCTATCATCATAACTACAGCGTGCTGGCAACACCCGCCGAGGGTCTCTCCGGCAAGTTCACCAAGAAAGACCGTAAGGAGTTTGGCATCCTCAAGGGTATCACTGACAGGGAATACTACACCAACTCCAACCACGTGCCGGTGTACTATAAGTGCAGCGCACGCCATAAGGCAGAGGTAGAGGCTCCGTATCACGACCTTACCCGTGGCGGTCATATCTTCTATGTTGAGATAGACGGCGATGCCACCCACAACCCGCAGGTTGTAAAGAACGTGGTGGATATGATGGATCAGTTGAATATCGGTTACGGCAGCGTGAACCACAACCGCAACCGTTGCTTAGACTGCGGTTATGAGAACGCTGACCAAGTGCTTGAGGTGTGTCCCAAGTGTGGCAGCGCAAGGATTGACAAGCTGCAGCGTATCACAGGCTACCTCGTAGGTACCACTGACCGCTGGAACAACGCAAAGCTGTGTGAGCTCAATGACCGTGTAACACATATTGGGAAATGATATCTGTACTTGATATAGTAGAAGATACAATGGTGGACGGACCAGGGTTCCGTACCACCATTTATTGTGCCGGATGCCCCAACGCCTGCAAGGGCTGCCATAACCCGCAGTCGTGGGACATCAACAACGGCCGTATGACCACTACGGAAGAGATTATGGCGGTGATAGAGGCAGACCCATACGCCAATGTCACCTTCAGTGGCGGTGACCCGATGTTTCAGCCGGAGGGCTTTACAGAACTGGCCCTTGCCATCCGTGAGCGTACCAGTAAGACAATATGGTGCTATACCGGTTTCCTCTATGAGAATATCCTTAAGAACCCGCGTCAGCTCCGTTTGCTTGAACTTATCGATGTCCTTGTGGACGGTCCTTTCGTTGAGGCTTTGCGTGACCCCGACCTCATCTTCCGTGGCAGCAGCAACCAACGTATGATAGACGTTAAGCAATCCCTGCGTGAGGGTAGGGTGGTGGAATACAAGCCAGACGTGGATATTGAAGATTGAAACCACGGATTTCATGTATTATAAAAGTGCCCTCGTCGGAACAGACATCCGACGAGGGCACTATAGTTATGCCATTTACATACGTGCCTTCTGCTTCTCGCCGGCACCACTGCCGCGATATTTCGAGCGGGCCTCGTTGAACTTCCAAGTAAGGTCAATCATGAAAGTACGGCGAGCTGGGTTATTGGTTGTTATCTCGCGCATGCCGTAGATGACGGCTCCGGTCTTGTTGGTGTTCAGGATGTCGAAGCAGCGGAGGTCGGTGGTCAGCGTGCCCAGGCGGCGGAGGTTGAAGTCGCGCTGCATGCCGAGCGAGAGATTAAAACGCTGTGCGGTGATGCGGAAATTGTTGTAATCGCCTTTCGATGACCACTGGGCATTGGCATTCAGACGGAAACTGTGTGGCAGTTCGATGTCGTTGTTCCATACGATCGAGACGTATGGTTTGTCAAGTGTCTTGATTGAGCCGTCTGCTGTCGGCGTCTTGTAGTTCTGGAATACGGTGAAGGCATTCCACATCGGATGCCACTTCAATTGAGAATTGAAAATTGAGAATTGAAAATTAGGGCGTGCTGAGAGGCTTAGTGAGAGCTGGTTGTAGTCCTCAGCGCTGTTGATGGGACGGACGAGGCTGATGAGCGGGTCAGAGCTGCCGGGGAAGGGCTCGGTGGACATGGTTTCACTGTTCTTCATGCGACCGTAGTTGACGGTCACGTTCGCCCACTGATAGGCTGCGTTCAATACGAGGCTATGGGTGTAGGTCGGCTTCAGATAGGGGTTGCCGCTCTGATAGGTGTAGCGGTTGACGTAGATTGTCGAACTGGTCAGGTTTGAGT
>JAGDAU010000215.1 GCA_017959365.1 Prevotella sp. | reverse complement strand
GTGGCACTCCCATCTCGTTGCCCAGATGTCGTGACACCTTTCCTGTAGAAAGGCTGACACGCAACGGCGCGTTATGTGCACCACGGAAAGCCTTGCCGTCAACGTAATAATCCTGTTCTATCGGACAATAGTTATATGGTGGGCGCAAAGCCAGCGTGTCCGTAGTGTTGTCCGCATAGACAGCAACAATCATGGCATTGTCTATATCGAACTGCATGTGGTTAGTACTACCTGCCACCATGATATTCACACCATCGGCTTTCTTGCCCACAGAAACCTCCACCTCATCGGGGTAATTATCCCATAATGAGGCAAAGAGAACATTCTTTCCTTTTGACGGCATACGCCAATTGACTCCTCCGAGCTCTATGTTATCATTGTCTATCATAGAACGCAGTCCACTGTCATCAATATCAACCATAAACTTAGGATGGCACCACTCTCCTATTCCTTGAACCGGCAGCTCCAGCGATGTGCTGTTAGGACGTGGAGAAAGGTATTGGTTCCTGAATATGTCTGTGACACTTGCATTGTAAGGTACAACGACTGGCTGCATATCGACACCAGTCTTCACCTCATTGAATTTCTCATAAGGATTGTAGATGTCACTCTTGACATCATCTACTGCAGGCTCCGCAAGCTCAGGAACAGTCACCACGACCTCTCCGTCTGTCACGTCATAGTCCGTGTAGTCGCCTCCATTGCCGTTTATCCTGACAACCAAGCGCAAAGGTCGGGTAAAGTTTTGGTCTATCTTGAAAACGCCCTTATTCCCACTCCTTATATATATATATGAGAGGTATGGAGTCTTAACCTCTACGCTGTCCCACTCTAACGGGAATCCTGGACGGATTACACACAGACCGTCAAGTGCCTGCGGCACTATTCCAAACACACCCTGCACTATGGCACGCGCCGATATGCCCACGTTATCGCCGAAATCCCTATAAGACTCACCACGCGCTGCGTCATAATAGCTTATCTGTCCCAGATTACCAGGAGACTGTCCCAAATACATCTGGTCCATCAGGTTCGCCTTTACCAGTTCCATTCCCTCGGCAGCCCTGCCAGCCTCAAAGAATGCGAGCGCCGTGTGCATTATCTCTGCCGACGCCACATTATTTATAGACCAAGCATAAGGCATCCAGTTACTGGTGCTTACGACTGACAGGTCCTCTCCTCTATTGTCTGCACACTCCACCTTAATATGAGGAATGTTACTGTCCACATACTGTGTAGTCGAGAACATCTGCTGTGCAGTACCCACACCACAGTCCACAGGTGTATATACCGACCATAGCGCTGCATTGGGATGCACCCTCTTCAGCCCCATCACATCTTTATATTCTGCCCAGTGATTACCCGTCCACAGATTTTCGTTCATAGCCTTCAATATGGCATCAGCCTCTTCCTGATATGGCTGTGGGTCCTCACCTATTATACGGGCAATCTTTGCCGCCAGCAGATTTCCCCTGTAATTATATGCGGTAGAATGAGTCACCTCACCACCATTATAATACAAGGCATCACTTGCCCATATACAGCAGTAAGCATCATAGAGATGATTGTTGTCCTTATCAAAGTTTCTCTTCTCCCATGCAAGATGAGATGTTATCACAGGCCACATCCGGCGCATATACGCCGTATCGGCATCATACTGGAAATGCCATAGCAACTCATCTATATAATTAAGGTTCATATCGTAATGATGCATTTGGTCATTACGGTTCGGGTTACGGCAAATATAACCGTTAGAATACATCTGAGTACCCCATTTCTTTTCCGCCCGCGCAAGGTTCATTGCCGGATCTTGTGACGGAGAAGGTATCGTTGCAGGAACATCTGTCACCTGTGAGTTTGCATAAGCGTTGAAATGACTCACTGCTCTGTCATTCCACCCAAGGACGTCACCAAGATAGCCTGCACGCCAACCGGCCAACGGCATACGCCATCCTATAGCGCCATGCAACCATGTCTCACCATCCCAGACTCCATCAGCTGCAAGAGCCAATGTACTGCCGAGGGTGTTAAACACAGGGTCTGGTGTATGGAATACCACTCGCTCCGCCAAGGTCTCAAAATGTTTCTTTGACGCCGTATATTTTGCAAGTACATCCGCTGTCACCAACTGCAGAGAAAGAGTATGGCCCTTTTCTTTCTCAGCGTATGGCGTTGACACCGCCATCGCTTCGCTTTTGAATGTTAGGCTATTCTCTACCAAACCTTCCTCTGTAGGTGACGGTTCAAAACACCCGGGTTTGTCTGCACCTATATCTCCATTTCTGCTAAGTTTCTTCGCTACCGTCCTGCATATCTTACTTCTCAACACGACTTCTTTAGCAGCAAAGTCTTTTGCAAGGAAATACCAATACACTCCTTCCGCATCATGCATGGCTACGCACTCAATGCGCAACTCCGCATTATCACCCCATCGCTTATCTCTCAAGACATAACTTCTACGGCCTTTACCGTAACGTGCCTCACAGTAAGCAACACTGTCAAGCTGTACACCGTCAATATAAAAACGGACATTACAATAGTTCTTCGCCTTAAACAATGCGAATATAGGTTTATCACTCGTCTCTACCCTGTAATCCGTATTCGAGCCATACAAAGCGCGGGTGTATCTGTTTTTTCCATTCACACACAGGAAGTCCCCGTCAACTGGCACATATTGCGTCTCACGCGCCCCACGATTCGTAGGTTCGTTAAAAGAATAAGACTCTATATAGTCTCCTATTTTCTTTGACTGTGCCGACAATATAGCGCCATGTGCCAACAACAGCAATAACAATATGGTTTTTCTCATCGAATTTTCTTATTATATTTCTATCAAGGAATAGCAGAGCATAGACAACAAGATAACACACATGACTGATATTGGCACCCATATTCTACCTGGGGACGAAACAGATGCAAACTTAAAACGCCTTATATGTATATACCGTAACACATATACTACCATGAACGCCCAGACAAATCCACCTAAGATATCCCCTGGATAATGATATCCCAGATATACACGCGAATAGCATATCAACAACGACAACGCTGCCATAGAAAATGACAAGGCATAATTTCTCAGCCAGTGTGCCATGACAAACGTAAGCATCCACATATTGGCACTGTGTGCCGACGGGAAACCGCAGCCGTTGCCATGCCTACCATTAACGACGTGTACCAACGGAGCTATTGGATTATCAGGATTACTCGGACGAAGCCTGCCTATCCACGGACGTATAACCTGCGAGTTAAGCATATCTGTAAAGAGCATACCCACTCCGACCATCAGTAATACTCCCAAGACTCCACGCCATGAGTAATTATACCAGACAACATAAAGCAGACTTAAATAAAGCGGCACCCACACCATCTTCCCCGTCAGCAATGTCATTAACTGGTCAAGGAAGATGTTGTGAGCTCGCTTTATAGCTCAAAATATCGGTTCGTCCATTAGAATAAATCTGTCTTTTCAAGCCAGTAGCATACGATGCCTGCCACATAGCCCACGAAGGCAATCCATGTGACATTCTTCATATACCAACCGAAGCTGATGCGCTCAAGTCCCATCACCACGACGCCTGCGGCAGAACCGATGATAAGCATAGAGCCACCTACACCTGCACAATAAGCAAGCAACTGCCAGAATATGCCATCAACCATAAGGTTT
>JAGDAU010000214.1 GCA_017959365.1 Prevotella sp. | reverse complement strand
CGTGTTTTGTGTTTTGTGTTTCGTGTTTTATGTTATGTGTTAAATAGTTTTGACTCTCAATATCAAAACAAATCAATAGGACTCCGAGCTTTGCTCGCCTGAGTACCTATATAATAAATAACCACGAAGAAATTGTAAATAGTAAATTGTAAATAGAAAATAGTCAAATAGTAAATCTATATGACCTACCCATCTAATTTTGAAACAAAAATAGGATTTCATGAAATACGCCAGCAACTGAAAAGCCACTGCCTTTCAACACTTGGCAAAGACCGTGTTGACAAGATGGAAATGCTTATCAATGCTGGCGACATCAGACGTATGCACTCTGAGACAAGGGAATCCAGGCGCATAGAAGAAGAGACAGACAGCTTTCCCACCGACAGCTATATAGACATGCGGGAGGTGCTTAACAGGGTACGCTTAGAAGGTACACACCTTGAGGTGGAAGAGCTGCACGACCTGCGCCGTTCACTGAACACCATCTGCCAGGTGGTAGCTGTACTCAGCGCCAAAGGAGATGATGACGAATACTCCTACCCCACCCTGCAACGCCAGGCAGACGGTGTGAGCACATTTCCGGGACTGGTACATCAGGCGGGACTGGTGATTGACGAACATGGAGAGATAAGAGACACTGCATCAAAAGAGCTGCAACGCATACGTGAGGAATTACGCCATGCAGAAGGTAATGTCACACGGGTGCTGCAACGCATCATGCAGGCGGCGCGTCGTGACGGCATTGTTGACAAAGACACCACACCTACCATGCGCGACGGCAGACTGATGATACCACTGGCACCTGGTATGAAACGAAAGATCAACGGTATCGTTCATGATGAGAGTGCCACGGGACGTACCGTATTCGTTGAGCCCTCTGAGGTTATAGAGGCAAACAACCGCATCAGAGAACTGGAGAACGACGAGCGACAAGAGATAATACGTATCCTGACCGAGATAACAAAACTATTCCGACCTTATACCAACGCCATACTCGACAGCTACCGTTTCTTAGGCGAGATAGATATGATACGCGCCAGGAAACATTTCGCCGATAATATATGCGGTATAGAGCCGGAATTACATGATGACGCACACATAGACTGGATACAAGCCATCCACCCGCTGCTAAGGAAATCACTCGCACGGCAAGATAAGAAGATAGTGCCTCTTGATATCACCTTATCCCAAGACAAGCGCATTCTGCTCATCAGTGGACCTAACGCTGGCGGTAAGTCAGTATGCCTGAAAACCGTGGGGCTCTTGCAATATATGCTGCAATGCGGACTCTCTGTGCCCATGAGTGAAAGAAGCACTTGCGGAGTGTTTCAGACTATAATGATTGATATAGGCGACGAACAAAGCATAGAAGATGACCTGAGCACCTATTCCAGTCACCTGCTGAACATGAAGAATATGATACGTCAGTCGGGCAATGGCACGATGCTGCTTATTGACGAGTTTGGAGGAGGCACAGAGCCACAGATAGGAGGAGCCATTGCCGAGAGTGTGCTGAAACAGTTCTGTAAGCGTGGCAGCTGGGGTGTTATCACAACACACTACCAGAACCTGAAACATTTCGCCGATGAGAACGAAGGTGTTGTCAACGGCGCCATGCTCTACGACCGTCATGAGATGCGACCACTGTTCCAGCTTGAGATTGGCAGGCCTGGCAGCAGTTTTGCCATAGAGATAGCGCGCAAGACGGGGCTACCGGAAGAGGTTATCAATGACGCCTCAGAGATAGTGGGCAACGACTATATCCAAAGCGACAAATATCTGCAGGATATCGTCCGCGACAAACGCTATTGGGCAAACAAACGCCAGAACATACACCAGCGTGAGAAGGACATCGAGAAGACCATCAACCGCTATGAGACGAGCCTGACTGACGTGGAACGTAGTCGCAAGGAGATTATCACAAAAGCCAAGGAGCAAGCCGAAGAGCTGTTGCGTGAGGCAAACCGCCGCATAGAGAACACCATAAGAGAGATACGTGAGAGTCAGGCGGAAAAGGAAGACACCCGACGCATCAGGGAAGAGCTGCGGGAGTTTGAGCGAGAGGTGAAAGACATCAACAGCGGCATCATGAGCGACGCGGAATTTGAGAAGAAACTGAGACAGATGGAGGCGCGCAAAGAGCGTAAAGAGAAACGGCGTAAAGAGAAGAAAGAAAAAGAACAGAATGAGGCTGACCGTAAACCCACAGTCAGCAGAAGTCGTGATGACGGCGACGTTGCTTTCGCACCTGGCGACACTGTCAAGATGCGCGGACTACAGAGTATCGGCAAGATAGAGAGTATCAACGGCAAGATGGCGATGGCTGTCTTCGGCGGCATGCGCACCAAAGTGGCATTAGACCGTCTGGAACATGCCAAGGCTGGCAGCGACAAGACCGAGGCAGAAAAGAAATACGCAGACTTCTTCGTCAACCAGAACTCTCAGATGACACGCAACACTATTGACAGCCATCGCAGTCAGTTCCGTCAGGAGATAGACCTGCGTGGCATGAGAGCAGACGAGGCTCTTTCACAAGTGCAGTATTTCATCGATGACACCATACTGATGGGCGTTGGGCAGGTGCGTATCCTCCACGGCAAGGGAAACGGTATCCTCCGCCAGCTGATAAGGCAATATCTTTCTTCCGTACCCAATGTGAAAAGTTTCCGTGATGAGCATGTGCAATTTGGCGGCGCCGGTATCACTGTGGTAGAAATGGAATAAATTGAATATTGAATATTGAAAATTGAAAATTAATTAGCTTTGCTATTGAGAAGCAAAACTATTTAACATAAAACATAAAACACAAAACATAAAACACAAAACATAAAACACAATTATGTTAAAATATATAGGACTGGTATTACTTTATTGCGGAGTATTACTGCTTGCCATAGGTTATATGGTAGGTTGGACAAATAACAACCTGTTCCTGACAGGAGTATTTGTCGCTATCCTCATCGGAGCCATCTTACACCTGAAAAAAAACAAATAAAGTACGCCAGATATTCAAGTGAATTGGTTTATATGGCAGGGATGAGTGGCACCTCTATTACGATTGTTGATGGTTGAGATATTTTGACAGCAGACGCTCTCCCTCCTCTATACTGATGCCGCGACGCTTACAGTAGTCGCTCAACTGGTCATGGTCTATCCTGCCGACGCTGAAATAACGTGCCTCGGGATGACATATAAAGAGTCCGCATATTGATGTGGAGGGCTGTATGGAGTAATGGTCTGTGAGGACAATGTCAAGACGCCGCTCCGCATCAAGACAGTCGAAGACGATACGCTTGAGGGAGTGGTCCGGGCTTGTGGCATAGCCAAAAGCCACGCGTAACACCTTTGAGTTAGGATTATGAGAATGATGCATACAGCACTGACAACTGTTTTCTGATGGATTAGTCTCAAAGAGTCGTTGTTGCACCCAGTCGGCACACGCCTCTGCCAGACGGGCACACAGGGCGTGAGTCATAAGACGTGTCGGCTCGTCATCAGATGTGACAAGGGGTCTGCAGACTATAGTGAAAAGCCCTAAAGGGTTTGGCTGCTGCTCATCATAGTAATCAGACAGACAGCGATAGTGTGATGACGGATTCTGACTGCGCAGCATTGGCATCACGGTACCGTCAGAGAGTATGATATCATTTCCCCTGCCGGTGGCAGAAACAAACTTTATCAGTGACTGTAAGCGTATAGTCTTCTGTTCTATAGCCAGCGAAAGGAAACGTTTTCCTTCTTCCAATGTGCGTTCTGCCTCGGGGTTAACAAGTAACTGGGGTAAGGTCTCACCCTTGAATCCCCAGAACAGCAGAAACATACGCCAGTCTATGAGATCAACGACGGAGGAGAGATCTATATCCATACATACCTCTTCTTCCGGAAGATGGTAATTATTTACGGCATATTCAATCTCAGGCGCCTTCCTGTTAGCCTCTGCATACGGTGTCAACTCAACATTACGCTCTTCGTATGCCTCTCTCAACGACTGCTGTTCCTCTTTTATCCTGGCTGTCGTTGCAGGAGCATCCATCTGGATATGCTTGGCGAGCAATGAGGTCTGAGAGGCGTCACCACCATACACCACACAACCATCGTAGAGGGGTGACAGACGCACAGCGGTATGGATAGCGGAGGTAGTGGCACCACCCACGAATATCGGCGTGCGAAGCCCCTCCCTCTGAAAGAGCATACATAACTGCTCCATCTCCTTCAGCGACGGGGTGATGAGTCCGCTTACCCCCACAAACAATGGGTTATGCTCTCTTGTTGCCGCAAGGATGGACTCATTGGGCACCATCACACCTAAGTCTATCACATCAAAGCCATTGCAGCCGAGCACTATGCCTACGATATTCTTACCAATGTCATGCACATCGCCATTATCGGTAGCAAGTATAACGCAGGGACGGGTTGAGTATTCCGCTCCTTTCTCTGAGTCGATAAAGGGTTGCAGATAGCTTACCGCCTCCTTCATGACCCTGGCAGACTTAACCACCTGAGGCAGAAACATCTTACCCTCTCCAAAGAGCTGACCGATATGCTCCATTGCCTGCATCAGCGGCCCCTCGATAACGTCTATGGGTCTGCCATATTTCTGCAACGCCTCAGGGATATCCTCCGATAGACAGTCGCTGACTCCTTTGCTCAACGCGTATGCCAAGCGCTCCTCCACCGTCTTGTCACGCCACGAGTCATGACGGACGGCATTGGTGGATGTGGAAGATGCGGCATCCTGCTGCAATTCCGCTGCAAGGGTTATAAGCCGCTCCGTGGCATCATCATCGGTATTGAGTATCACGTCCTCTACAGCCTTAAGCAACCGTGGCTCTATGTCATCATACACCTGTAGCATTGAGGGATTTACGATAGCCATGTCAAGGCCTGCACGGATGGCATGATACAGGAATACGGAGTGCATAGCCTCACGCACCCTGTTATTACCCCGGAAACTGAATGAGAGATTGCTCACTCCACCACTGGTCTTTGCCAATGGCAGGTTACTCTTGATCCACTCCACGGCACGTATGAAATCCACGGCGTAAGCCTGATGCTCCTTAAGACCGGTTCCCACAGACAGTATGTTGACATCAAAGATAATATCCTGAGGGGGGAAGCCTACACTCGTCAACAGCTGATAGGCGCGTTGGGCAATAGCCGTCTTACGCTCGTAGGTGGTGGCCTGACCTTCCTCGTCAAACGCCATCACGACGACAGCAGCCCCAAGGCGGCGTATATCACGCGCCTTGCTGAGGAATTCATCCTGTCCGTTCTTAAGACTAATGGAATTGACGATACATTTTCCCTGAGCGTTCTTAAGTCCAGAGATGACGGTGTCCCAATCGGAGGAGTCTATCATAAGCACAGAACGGCATACGGCAGGGTCATTGGATATATACCTGCAGAAGGTCTGCATCTCATGCCGGCTGTCGAGCATGGCATCATCCATATTGATATCGATAACCGAGGCGCCACCATCTATCTGCTGGCGCGCCACCGACATAGCCTCCTCATATTTCTTCTCTGCTATCAGCCGCGCAAATTTCCTTGAGCCTGCCACATTGGTACGCTCTCCTATATTGGTGAAGTTACGCGACTCACGGTCGATGAGCAGAGGGTCAAGGCCAGAGAGCCATAGGCGATGGTCATCTTGTGGCGCCTGACGAGGCGTAAGCCCTTTCAGCGCCGTACTGATGGCACGTATATGTTCCTCATTAGTGCCACAACAACCGCCGGCGATATTCAGCAACCCTGACTCCGCCATCTGGCGCAGATGACTTGCGGTGTACGACGGCAACTCGTCATACTCACCCATCTCATTGGGCAGACCGGCGTTAGGATATAACGAGAGATACAGTGGAATACGCGTGGACAACTGTTCCACGAAAGGACGCAGGTCGGTAACGCCGAAGGAGCAGTTAAGTCCGAAGCTCAGAAGATGAGGATAATGGGATATGCTTATATAGAATGCCTCAAGGGTCTGTCCTGTGAGGGTTCGTCCGCTGCGGTCGTTGATGGTTGCCGACACCATAACGGGTATCTCCATGCCCTTCCGCTCATTAAGTTGCTGGATAGCATATAGCGCCGCTTTTGCGTTGAGGGCATCGTAACATGTTTCAAGGATGAGCATGTCTGCCCCACCCTCCATGAGTGCCTCTGCCTGCTCATAATATGCGGCAGCCATATCGTCAAAGGTCACGCTGCGTTTGGCAGGCTCGTTCATGTCGGAGGCTAAGGACAGCGAGCGTGATGTTGGTCCCATGGATCCTGCAACCCATATCCTGCGTTCCTGGCACTCATCAGCCACACGTCGCGCGAGACTGGCACCTGCAAATGCCATCTCATGCGCCACCTCCTCACAACCATACTCATGTTGGCTGATACGGTTGGAGGAAAAGGTATTGGTTGTTATGATGTCAGCGCCCGCGTCTATATACTGCCTGTGAATACCTGTTATCACCTCGGGAGCTGTCAGACAGAGGATATCGTTATTGCCAGCCAGAGCCACCGGCCATTGGGCAAAACGTCCACGCGAATAATAATCGGCAGTCACTCCCGACGCCTGTATCTTGGTACCCATAGCGCCGTCCATAATAAGGATGCGCTGTCTCAAAGAGTCTATTATATCCATCAGTTGGTTTAAGACAACTATTAACTTATAATTTTTAATCGCCGCAGGCGACAACTAATAATTCTTAACTATTAATTCTAAATTTAATTGGCTGTTCCGAACATGATGTTATATAATTCCGTCACATCAGTGGTATTGATATCTCCGTCACCATTAAGGTCGCAAATCAACCTGTTTGTGACTGTATCTGTTCCGAAGATGACATTGTATAGAGCTGTCACGTCTGTAGTATTCACCTCTCCATCTTCATTAATATCTCCTCTCAGATATTTGCCGTTAGGCCTTATCCACATATAACCAGAGGCAGGTGAAGTTTTGTTACCTTCCACTATTGCTCCTACAGAGGGATTGAATGACAGGCTGTTTGTTGAAGTACGCTCGGAATTATCTATTTCACAACCAATCAGATTCAACTCCTTTAGATCATAAACAAGAGGCTTTGAATTGGCTGCTCCAGCATAGACTGTTGAATTTGTCACATTCAGGACAGATGATTGGTTCGTACCCTGTATGGCAGAGCCATTACCGTCATAATAATCCGATTCGAAATGTGCCTCACTATTTACAATATTCAATGTGGCATTATCACCTATAACGCATGCCGTAGAGGTAGTACCGCAATTAATCCGTCCGCCACCCTGTAGTGTTGCTGTTCCATAACCCACAAAGAGTCCTTCACCATTGGTATAGAAATTATTTCTTCCCACCAAGTCAATGGTCACATCTCCGTATGTCTCAACGCCATACGTACCATAGTCTGTGATATTATCGAAAATCACTTTCTTATCATTAGCGTCATAACTCACAGAACCGTTCTTAAATCCTAATTTTGTGGCTATGGTACTTATACTTTCTGACGTAAGAAGGATATTATCAATTACCACACCATACGACTCTCCTGGCTGGATAACACATTCATTAAGTTCGGTATTGTAGTATGCGTTCATCAGAAGATGCTTGTTCTTGTCATAATATGCGCAATATGGTTTCTTATAGTAGCAGTTATTAAGTATCACGTCATCGAAATCAAAGATACCGGATTTCTGGTCTGTCAATGTTGATTTGTTCAATGTCAGATAAGCATTATTGACGGTCATCTTCGAGGACTTGGGATAATTACCTATGATACGTGACCCGTATGAGGTGTTTACAACACAGTCATGGATTAACAGGTTTACCGCTTTTGTTCCCATCAGACCTATGCTTGTTACAGGACTGTTTATATTCAGTACAGCTGATGTATTTCCTGCTTTACTACTGATATTAATATTGGTATTTGACGACAGTACACCATAATCATTTGAGTCAATGGTATTGTTACCCCTTAGTACGATATTCAAATCGTCTAAGCCTGAGAGAGCAATAACAGATCCGTCTATTACGGCGTTTTCCAACGTAAGAGTATTGCTGCCATCAAATTTCACAATACCGCTCTTCACACCGGATCTGATATTATCCTTATTACCCTTATGGACGTATGAGTGTCCGACAATAAGAGGATATCTTTCCACCGGTTCTATGGAGATATATGGAATATTTGTTGATACATCGCCGTCATATCCTAATATTCTCTTTTTTGTAGTATCGTAATAGGCACCGTTAGGATATGTTATCTCACAATAGTCGCCCATGTCTAAACCGACAAAATCACGGATTGGTGTCTCTAATGATGCGGAAGTAGTAAGCTTTACGGTGCTGTTGTTGATACGTATCCTGTTTGACACCGTTGAATTTGCAAACAGGCAATACCCAGGACTCTCAATGGTGAGTTTAGGAGCGACAGAAGAGTTTGGATTATCTTGCTGACCCACCTGCAACACGCTATTTGAGCCGTTCATCTGTATGCCACGATTAACACCACTGATGTCAAGAGATGCCGCTGACGAACCGTCTGTCTCTATAGACAGGCTGCCACTGGTAACTATTCCGTAGTCAGGAAAATCAGATGTGACACAACGTAGTGTATTGGTTCCTGTCAGTTTGATTGTAACATTCTGCAGTCGGTCTATTTTCAGCATCCAGTAGTCACGGTCGGTTGTCTCTTTTGTTTGGCTTATCACAGCATTTGACAAGGTCAGTGTCTTTGTGTTTGGATCATATACTACAGTACCCTTTATATTATCACCATGTATATTAAAATAGTTGCTGGAGTTTACCTGGACATCGGCTACATAGATCTCGTAAGACTGTGCTGCATTGATTTTCGTCTTGCTTACCGGATTATTAACATCTGACACATCGGCAACATAATGATATGTAACATTGAAACAATGTGAGGAATTTTGGAATACACCCTCAAATTCATTGATGTCATACACCGCCAAGCCGGTACAGTCACAATTCAGAATTGAATAATCAAGGACTTTAAATACCTCCGACTGTCCGTCTGTTCCTATCACACCATTCAAGGTATAGAGATTGACCGAACAATGCGAAAGTGAGAATACCGACTTCTTACCCATCTTGACACCAATGCCTAATGTATGACGGATATTCAGTGTGTTGGAGTTTGCTGAGCCATCAGACTTAACCATAACTTTCATTCCCTCATCAATGACTATAGCCGGTTGTGGTGCGTCGGATGATTGGATAATCTCATTCGTGCCTTTGATTTTTATAGTGATATTGTCAGAGCATTGTATGGCTGGTTTTATGGTATAGCCCTTAATGGTGGCATTTTCCATATACAATGTCTTTTCCTCTGGTTTGTAGTAGAGTTTACCGCTAAAGTCAGCGAACAACGCCTTAAGGTCTTTGCAGTTGTCACTTGTCACCGCATGACCATGTATGGTAATACCATATATCTCTGCAGCCATCATATCAACACAACCAAGAAACAGGGTCATGAAAAGAGAAACAAAATATTTCATAACAAAATTCTATTAATGAAATGATTAAACTAATTCCTTGTTAAACCTGAGCGACTGATGTCAGCGCCAAGTTCTGGCAAAAATAGAGAATTTCAATGAATTATGATTTAAAAATGTGGTTTAGTACATCACATATAACATATTTTAACTCTTATGGTTCAGGTATTGGGTCTATTCCCTCTGCCGCCTTGTCATATTGCTCCATTGCTATTATCTTGGGTTTAGCAGCAGCCCTTACCAGAGGCGTATATGCCTCTATGATATGACGCCAGTCGTTGGGCGACATATCCGTGTAGCGCTCACCATATTCCTCCATCACGTAGCGCTGCAGGTCGTAATCCGATGTCTCCGGGGCTATTGTAAGACGGTGATAGATGCTGTTGCGCACCTCCTGGTCATCCTCCACGCTGTTGAGAGTAAGCAATGTTAGCGGCTGCTGGGGCACGCTGTCTGATGAGAAGCCGTAGTACTTATTGAAGAATGCCGTCAAGCGGTATATCACCGTCTGTTTCTTCTTCTCACGGTTTGCTGCTCCACCGCCGAAGAGCGGCATGGGTGGCAACACCTTGGTAATGGCAATACCTGTAGCAGTGATATATCCGTCAGCGAAGGCCTGCGCCATAAACTTACGCGTCTCACCCTCCTTCAGGTGTTCATCACGTATTATATTCCTCAGTTCGGCATCGCGCTGTATCTCTACGAAGTCGCTCCATTCGTCGGCGATGTCTGTTGCCGGTTTGTCACCGGGCGTGGGTGTCATGCGCTCTATGAATTGCATTATCAGGTCACGCTTGTCGCGCAGGTCGGGGCTGGAGCCGATAGCCTTTTGTATCTTGGCAATGATGGTCTTGTCCTGGCAGTTGTCATCATGGTACTGCTGCACCAGTTGGAGGATATACGGTATATTGATCTGTATCTGCTTCACCAGTTCCATCTCAAACATCACATCGTCCGTAATGCTATCTTTGTCTCCTCCTGTTGGTGTGGTCAGTTCTTCCCGCAAGTCGATATACCATGTGAGGTAGTCCTGCTGGTCAAACGCAGAGATTATAGTCTTGTCTTCCGTAAACTCATCGAAGGCAGACAGCAGGTTTTGCATTTTCAGCAGACCGCCGAAGAGTTTCACAAACTCTTTTTTCTGCTCTAATGAGAAGGTCAGAGGGTTGACAGGCAGAGCAAAGCGCTCCAATATTGCTTCGGCAATCTCCTTGTAGCCATATATATGCTTACCCTTATCATCCTCATAGCCGAAGTAATAGTCTTCGAATGGCCGCATCAGCACGACGCCGGTAGCATCCTTATCACCGAAGAGCGCAAACGACTCATTGGTGGCATCTTCGAGATTACGGAAGCATACGATGTTTCCACAGTCCTTGATAGAGTTGAGTATGCGGTTGGTGCGGCTGTATGCCTGCAGCAGACCATGCATCTTCAGGTTTTTATCTACCCACAGTGTGTTGAGTGTCTTGGCATCGAAACCAGTGAGAAACATGCTCACCACTATCAGCATATCTACCTCGCGGTTTTTCATCCTTAGCGAGAGGTCCTTATAGTAGTTCTGGAATTTCTCGCTGTCAGTAGAGTAATTAACGTTGAACATCGGGTTATAGTCATCCCGTATGGCATGGTCGAGGAAGTCACGTGATGTGGCATCCAACTGATCTGTTGCTGCCGGGTCTTCATCATCTAAGTAACCCATCTCATCCTCCGCCTCATTGGCGTTTGCCGTGAAGATGATGGCTATGCGCAATCGTTGGGCTTCCGGCAACTCCTCCTGCTGTTTCTTGAATTCTTTGTAATACTTGATTG
>JAGDAU010000213.1 GCA_017959365.1 Prevotella sp. | reverse complement strand
CCTAGTGCCATCCGGTGTAAACACTTAACACTCAACTTGTCAACTCTTTTTTAGCGTAGCGGTGTTTTCGCTTTTCGTTGTTTGTAATAACGCAGTGATGTGCTAAGTGTTGTGCCTTGGTCTTAAGAGCAGCTCTTAAAGACCAAGGTATAGCACTTAGCACACAAGCTCCAAAGGAGCTACAAACATCGAAAAGAGTTTTTGAGTTTTTTTTCTTTATAACAATCTAACGTAAAACACAGAACATAAAACATTCAACACAGAGAATTATTTCTTCAGGATCTTGTTGTATTCCTGTGGGTTGTGAAGGAGTTCCGAAGCCCTCTTAAACTGTTTATCGTGGCGCAGACTGTTTTCTATGGCACCTGCCTGGAAATGGTATGCCGCGACGATGTCGCTCTCAAGGATCATCTTTATCTGGCGTTTGTTGAAGTCAAGGTCTCTGGCGAGGTCGTGGCGCAGCTTGTGCTCCAGGTTGTCAAACTCCTCCTTTGCGTCATCATAGTAACCCTCAAACTTCGCTAACTTCACAAGGTTCTTGAGCAGTTTCTCTGTCTCCGGGTCATAGGTGAAGTTGCTTGCCAGCACCCGTTGCTTGAAAGCGTCGTAGTCAGAGTCGGTGAGCTGGAAATCGCGCGCTGGGGCAATCTGCGGGTGTGCCTGTATATAGTCCAGCTCATAGTTGAGCATCAGCTCGCTGCTGTCGCGCCCTGCCGAGGACAGATAGTAGGCGATGTTGGGCATGGAGTCGGGCTGCAGCTCGATGTCGGGCATTATGCCTCCGCCATCTCTCACCTCTCGTCCGCCGGCGGTGTGGAACACGCTCGTCAGTGAGTCTGCCACATGCTCTGTGTATCCGCCCTTAGAGTGTTTGTAGTTAAGGGCTTGTATGCACCTGCCGCTGGGGATATAGTATTTGGATGTCGTCAGTTTCAGGTTGCCGTTGTAGGGCATCTCCACGGGCATCTGAACCAGTCCCTTGCCGTAGGTGCGTGTGCCGAGGATGACGGCGCGGTCAAGGTCTTGCAGCGAACCGCTCGTTATCTCGCTGGCGCTTGCCGTCTCGCCGTTCACCAGTACCACGATAGGCATCACGGTGTCTATGGGCTCCATGGTTGTGGTGTACTCATGGTTGGCGCGGCTCAGCTTACCCACGGTGCGTACGATGGTCAGTCCCTTGGGCACAAACATGTTGACGATGTTGACAGCCTCCGACAGTGATCCTCCGCCATTGCCTCTGAGGTCGAGCACAAAGGCGCGCATGCCCTGGTTCTTCATGTCGATGAAGGCATTCCTCACCTCCTTGGCACATCCCTCGGTGAAGGAGTTGAGGTTGAGCAGGCCTATGCTGTCGGGCTGCAGACCGTAGTATGGCACGCTGGGCAGCTGTATCGCCTTACGCGTGATCTTGAATGTCATCTCATTGCCGGATGAAGGGCGTCTCACCTTCAGTGCGAAGGTGGTGCCGGGGTCTCCCCGCAGGTGCTCGCTGACATAGCTGACGTCTTTGTCCTCCATCGACTCACCGTCGATGCTCAGTATGATGTCACCCTTACGTACTCCTGCCTCCGCCGCCGGCATGTTTTCGTACGGCTCGTCTATGATGACCCTCTTCAACTGGTTGTTGTAGCGTATGAGAGAACCGATGCCGGCATACTTGCCTGTTATCATGGTGTTCAGCTCCTTCACCTTATCCTCGGGGTAATAGACGGTGTAAGGGTCGAGAGACCGCAGCATGCCGTTTATGCCGTTGCCTATCACCTCGTCGGCGTCTAAGGTGTCCACATACATCATGTCGAGGTATTTATAGATGGAGTTAAACACGTCAAGGTTTTTTGCAACGTTAAAATCATGGGTGTCGTCTTTCTGGGCGTATATGCCAGGGGTTATGACAGCAAGCAACAGGAGTATTATGGATTTTCTCATCATGGTCATTTATTTTTTTATGGTTGCAAAATTACATTATTATAATGGTATTCTATCATGAAAATGTGAAAAAAATAAGGAAAATGAAAAAAAATATCATTTTTTTGAGAAAAAGTTTGGTGGATAGAAAAAAACAGCGTACCTTTGCAACCGCATTCAGAAAAATGCTGCTTCAGTAGCTCAGTTGGTTAGAGCACCTGACTGTTAATCAGGGGGTCGTTGGTTCAAGCCCATCCTGAAGCGCAAAAGAGTCGAGATGATATCTCGGCTCTTTTTGCATTCGGAGGATTTCAGAGGTCTTCGGAGGATTTCTGAGGTTTTCAGAAGGATTCTGAGGTTTTCAGAGGGCTTTTTAGTTCTTCGTTTTCTTTGCGCAAGCGCTCAATTTCTGATTTCATTTGTTCTGCTTCACTTCGCAAGCGCTCAATTTCTGATTTCCTATGTTTCGCTTCATTTTGCAGGCGCTAAATTTCTGATTTCATCTGCTTCGCTTCACTTCGCAGACGTTTCAGTTCCTCGTCCTCCGCCTTGCGATAGCCGGTGCGGGCGGCGTGCATGCGCTCCTTGATACCGCCCTGCTTCACGAAACGGTCCTGCAGGGTGTCTATCAATCTGCCCAGCATGTAGATGGATTGATGGCAGAGTGTGATACATAGATTGGCAAACTCCTCGTCGGTCATGTGAGGTGACCTCTCTGCATACGTATGCAGAAAGTCCTCGCTGCGTGTCCAACGGCGCATGCCCTCCATGCGAGGGTGGTCGATACCCCACTGTGGCAGGTTGTGAGTGCGAAGGTAGTCTTCGTAGTCCACCAGTAATTCCTCCAGACTTGCCTTTGCCACGTTGGTCAGCTTAATCTCCGTCTCGCTTGATGTGGCACCAGCCTGATTGCCCTCCGCGATGTTTTGTTTGCCCGAGCGTGCCGCCTGCACCATCTGGTCAACGGTGCGGTCACCGTAAGGAGGCAGAAACCGCTGACAGAAGGTATGTGTCAGGTCATATAGCGCCTCTGTGATATGATACACCCTAAGATTGCGGTAATGTCCATTAAAAGGCAGGAAAGTTTTCTTATTTGTTTCCATGGTTGGTGTATTTATGCTGCAAATATAGCAAAAAAGTTTCTATAGCCAGCGGAAATATGTATTTTTTTCGTGTTTCCGCTGAAAACAACATAATTTTAACAGATTGGGTTAAATCAGGGCGTTCTTTAAAATATTATAATAATGTACAAAAGTTTTGATATTTGAATAATTACTTAAGTTTGCCGAAAACAATCTATAAAAAAATATTTCTTTTTTTTGGTGTTTTGTCAGTTTATCGTTAATTTTGCAGCTGGTATATTAATGAGACCTATAAACTAATACATTATTATAAGATATGATAGACGTTAAAGCAACATTAAAAGAGGCTGAGGAGCGCATGGAAATGGCTGCTCTGTTCCTTGACGAGTCGCTTGCACGCATACGTGCCGGCAGAGCGAATGTAGCCATTCTGGATGGTGTGAGAGTAAACAGCTATGGCTCTGTAGTGCCACTCAACCAGGTGGCTAATGTGTCGGTGCCTGACGCACGCACCATAGCCATACGCCCATGGGACAAGAAGGCCATAAGAGATATCGAGAAAGCCATCATGGACTCTGACGTGGGTATCACGCCCGAGAACAACGGTGAGATAATCCGCCTTAACATACCACAGCCCACAGAGGAGCGTCGCCGCGACCTGACAAAGCAGTGTAACAAGATTGCTGAGAAAGCTAAGGTGGAGGTGCGCAATGTGAGAGGTGACATCAAGGAACGCCTGAAGAAAGCCATCAAAGATGGCCTATCAGAGGATAACGAGAAGGACGCTGAGAACGAGCTCCAGAAAATCCACGACAAGTTCATCAAGAAGGTTGACGAGCTGATAGCCGCCAAGAACAAGGAGATAATGACCGTATAGCGCGTGAAAGGTCTTGTCGTAAAGAATACAGGCAGCTGGTATATAGTCCGCACTGATGAGGGCAAGGATGTCAGCTGCAAGATAAAGGGTAACTTTCGGTTGAAAGGAATCCGCAGTACCAACCCTGTCGCCGTAGGCGATAGGGTTGACATACTTATGAATAATGAGGGAACGGCATTCATCACCGCCATAGAAGACCGCAGAAACTACATCATACGCAAGTCGTCAAACCTGTCGAAACAGAGCCATATCATCGCCGCCAACGTGGATCAGGCTTTTCTTGTGGTGACGGTGAGCCATCCGGAGACCTCAACAGTGTTCATTGACCGTTTCCTTGCGTCGGCAGAGGCATACCGCGTGCCAGTGACGCTGATTTTCAATAAGACAGACTTGCTGTCGGAAGAGGAGCGACATCTGCAGGATATGATGTGCGACCTATATACCACCATAGGTTATCAGTGCCGGCAGGTGTCTGCCTCACAGGGTATGGGTATAAGTGCTCTGTGGGAACTGTTAGACGGTAAGATAACGTTGCTCAGTGGTAATAGCGGTGTGGGTAAGAGTACGCTTATCAATAGTCTGATGCCTGATGTCAACCTGCGTACAGCGGAGCTGAGTGACGCTCACGACCTCGGTATGCATACCACTACCTTCAGTGAGATGATAGAACTGCCTCATGGCGGATACCTCATCGATACCCCGGGAATCAAGGGCTTCGGTACCTTTGACATGGAGCCAGAGGAAATAACAAGTTATTTTAAGGAGATTTTCGCGTTCTCTAAAGACTGCCGTTTCAGTAACTGTACGCATACCCAGGAGCCCGGATGTGCTGTGTTGCAGGCTGTTGAAAATCATTATATCTCCGCATCGCGTTATGCCTCTTATCTCTCGATGCTCGATGACAAGGAGGAGGGAAAGTACAGGTGATATAGATTTACTATTGGACTATTTACGATTTACTATTTACTATTTACTATTTACGAATGTTAGCTATGGCTAATTAGCGTAAAACATGAGAGTTGAAAGTGAAATGTAACATGGAGCATAAAACTCATAAAAAATATAGAATCCTTTTTGTGTGCCAT
>JAGDAU010000212.1 GCA_017959365.1 Prevotella sp. | reverse complement strand
GTTGGTGGCTACGTGCCAGATTATATCCTCAATAACGAGGAATTGTCACGCATGGTAGACACCAGCGACGAGTGGATATCGGCCCGAGTGGGTATTAAGGAGAGGCACATCCTTACAGAGGAAGGCCTTGGCACTTCATATATGGCTCGTAAGGCAGCCAAGGAGTTGCTTAGGAAGACAAATGTTGACCCTGATACCAGTGACGCACTCATACTGTAGACCACAACACCCGATTACAAGTTTCCCTCAACGGCATCAATCGTTGTTGGTAAGTTGGGATTGAAGAACGCTTTCGCCTTTGATTTAGAGGCGGCATGCTGCGGTTTCCTCTATTCCCTTGATATTGCCTCAACGATGATACAGAGTGGCAGGTTTAAGAAGATTATCGTCATCGGCGCTGACAAGATGTCGTCGTTGGTAGATTATACCGATCGTCAGACCTGCGTTCTTTTTGGCGATGGCGCCGGAGCCGTGTTGGTAGAGGCAACAGAGGAAGAGGGAATTGGTGTTCAAGACAGTTATCTGCGTACTGATGGCAAAGGGCTGCCATTCCTTCATCTTAAGGCAGGTGGTAGTGTATGCCCCGCCTCACATTTCACAGTAGACCATCGTCTGCACTATCTCTATCAAGAGGGTCGTACCGTATTCCGCTATGCTGTGACAAGCATGAGCGATGATGTAGCGGAGATACTCCGTCGCAACGACCTCACCAAGGATGACATCAACTGGGTTATACCCCATGAGGCCAATCTGAGGATTATTGAGACTGTTGCCAAGCGTCTCGACCTGTCGTTGGAGAAGGTGGTGGTCAATATCCAGCACTATGGCAATACCAGTGCCGCTACCATACCCCTTGCCATGTGGGATCATGAGAAAAACCTCCGCAAGGGTGACAAAGTGGTGCTGACAGCTTTTGGTGCCGGTTTTGTGCATGGAGCCTCTTATCTCAAGTGGGCATACGACGGTAACAAGTAACATATAATGCACAAGGCAGGTTTCGTAAACATTGTTGGAAACCCCAATGTTGGTAAATCTACATTGATGAACCAACTTGTTGGGGAGCGTATTTCCATAGCCACATTTAAGGCGCAGACCACACGTCACCGTATCATGGGTATAGTCAATACTGATGATATGCAGATTGTTTTTTCTGATACGCCTGGTGTGTTGAAACCAAACTATAAACTGCAAGAGTCAATGCTGGCTTTCTCAGAGTCAGCATTGGCTGATGCAGATGTTCTGCTCTATGTGACAGATGTCATAGAGAATCCAGAGAAAAACACAGACTTCCTCGAGAAGGTGAGGAAGATGACCATCCCCGTTATTCTACTGATAAACAAAATTGACAGCCTTGCCGCTGTACAATCCGCAGACGAGAAGGGTAAGGCAGTCTCTACCAAGGCAAAGAACACCGCTGCTCTTGGCGAATTGGTGGAGCGTTGGCATAATCTGTTGCCAAACGCAGAGATATTGCCTATATCAGCATTAAACAAGTTTGGAATAGACATGTTGCTGAAACGTATTCGTGAGTTGCTTCCAGACTCTCCGCCTTATTTCGATAAAGAGCAGTTGACGGATAAGCCAGCCCGTTTCTTTGTAAGTGAGATAATACGCGAGAAAATACTACTCTACTACGACAAGGAGATTCCTTACAGTGTAGAGGTGAGTGTTGAGAGTTTTAAGGAGACAGAACAACGCATCAATATACGGGCTGTAATATACGTGGAGCGCGATTCTCAGCGGGGTATCATCATCGGTCATAAGGGTTATGCTCTCAAGAAGGTTGGTACAGAGGCCCGCAAGGCACTTGAGCGTTTCTTCGGTAAGCCCATTTTCCTTGAGACATACGTAAAAGTTGACAAAGACTGGCGCTCCTCCGACCGTGAGTTGGACAACTTTGGTTATAATGATATCTAATGAGTTAGCTAATTTTTGTTGTAATGATATCTAATACTAATATGCTTATGAAAAAAACAGTTTATCTCTTAATCATTGCCTTATTGCCTTTCTGCAGCATGCTGAAAACTCAGGCACAGGTGATGAAAGCCGCCGACTTAGAGCGATATGCCAAGCAGCGTTATGGCGACAAATGGCTTGACGCAGCAATGAATCTCTCAAAGGGTTTGACACTTGACAAGAATGAGAGCCTTACCTATCAGCAGGTGATAGAGGCTCCTGGTAAGACACGTCAGCAGTTGTATGTAGCTCTCAACTATTGGGTTACAGCCACGTTTAAGGATAAGCAGGCCATTACGCTCAATGACAAAGATGCCGGATGTATAATAATATCATCCTGCATACCAAATATTGCAGAGCATACAGGTACCCTCAACAAGTATTCTGTGAATATCACTCCTGTGATACGTCTTGACATAAAGGACGGCAAGGTTCGTGTGACATACACAGTTCAGAACTATGATGTGCTGGCTGATGTCAGCGGAGGATGGCTTAGTCTGAAAGACGATGACAGGACATACGGTGACTCTAAGCGCAAGAAAGAAGACAAGACAAATGCAAATCTCTATGATGAGCAGTGGGAGATAGCCCATCATTACCCATTTGTTGAGAAAGATCCACAAAAGCGCACCTGCGCCAAGGCTCTCGTCATGACTCACGCATATTCAAATGCCATCATGGATAAGGTAGAGGAAGCAATTAAAAACGGAATAGTAGGAAATGAAGATGATGACTGGTAAATATTCATTCTCATGGTTGCTGTTGACCGCAGCCATGATGATATCTTGCTCACAGGGCAAGCATATCATATCTCAGCCGACGGTTGAGGTTAGTAAAGAAAAAAGTATTGTAATACTGTTTGAGAACGATGCCCATGGCAATATTGACGGCTATCCCAAGATAGCCGGTCTGCGTGACGCCATCGCTCAGGCTGATACCGCATGGACAGCCCTTGTGAGCAATGGTGACTATCTTTCCGGTGGTGTGGCTTGCACCCTTAACAAAGGACGGTATATAGCAGATATTATTTCCAGCGCTAACTATGATGTCGTAACACTTGGCAATCATGAGTATGATTTTGGTATGCCACGACTTCTTGAGCTTCTGCCCAGGATGACCACATCTGTCGTTTGTGCTAATCTGCATAAATATCAGGATGATATTCCCATGCTTCAGCCTTTTGTTATCAAATCCTTTGGTAATAAGCGGGTTGCGTTTGTGGGAGTCAATACGCCGGAGTCAATGTCCAGCGAAAGTTATTCCTTCTTTGATGATGAGGGTAAACAGCTCTATGACCTGAAGACAGATCAGGTGTATGAACTGGTACAGATGTCTGTTAACAAGGCTCGCTCACTGGGAGCGGATTATGTTGTGGTACTTGCCCACTTGGGTGAGGATGATAACGAGACAGGTATCACCTCATTTGGTTTGGCTGCCGCCACACGTGATATAGATGCCATACTTGACGGTCATACCCATCATGTTGTTATCAACAAGTATATAAATGATTTGGATGGCAAGCCTGTGCCTGTTGCTCAGACCGGTACGCAGTTTGCCAATTATGGTAAGTTGCTTATCACTCCTGACGGCCGTTTCATACCGTCGTTGATACCCGCTTCAGAAAATAATTATGTCAGTATGGTCGTTGATGAGACCGTGAATTCCGTTAAGAATCAGATGGAGCAGGAGACGAAGCGGGTGATATGTACCTCTGACTTTGAACTGACAATCAATGACGCGGACGGCAACAGACAGGTCCGCAACGGTGAGACCAATCTTGCAAACATTGTGACCGATGCCTACCGCGAGGCATTGGATGCAGATATAGGTATTCAGAATGGTGGCGGCATACGTAATAGTATAAAGTCAGGAGTTATAACTTACGGTGATGTCATTAACGCACTGCCTTTTGACAATTGTATGCAGAAACTTGAGATGACGGGTTCTGCCATCGTGTCAATGCTTCAGGAGCACATTCAGATGCTCCCGGCAGAGAACGGCTCATTCCTTCAGGTATCAGGTATGCGATTCACCATTCATCGCGGTAGCCGCACCATAAGCGATGTTGAGGTGTTAGACAAGGCAACCGGTAAGTATCAGCCCATCGATCCTGCCCGCGTTTATACCGTTGGCACTATCGATTATATTGCCGTGGCTGGTCTGGCAAAGGATTATAAGAAGATTTCCGGAGCTAAGATCAATTACTTTGATGTAGTGGCAAAATATTTAGAGAAATATTCAGGTGGTAAAGTTGATGACATATATGCTAAGCCACAGGGGCGTATCACTTTCGTAGAATAGACAATCTGTAACAATACCTGGCATTAAGCTGTGATTTTTTTATCGTGATAACCATGAGAAATGTTATATGTCTGTTATTACTGCTGACAGTATCTGTTGCTGCCAGTGCGCAGAAGACGCACAAGCTCAGAGTTTACCAACATGATGGTAGGGTAGACACATTGCTTGTCGGTGATGACGCGACTATAAGTCATTCTCGTCTTGGCGTCTATAATGATGAGCGCCAGGATTTGGTGTCGTTGCTGATTGAAGACACAGGTGATTGTCATCAGTATATGATAGCAGATATTGACAGCCTTGTATTGTCAAATGGAAAGAGGGTGGTGTTCAGGGCAGTAAACGCTGTGGAAGATAAAGTCAACGCCAAATTGAGGAAAACCTCCTTGAGTGGTAACTTTCCCGGCACTGCCACAACAGGGAATGTCATTTTTTATTGGACAGAGAACGACCACATACGCCTTGATGTGGGCGATGACAGCCGCGCCGAGTCACTGTCATCAGACAGGAGAGGTGCGACGTTTGTGTTTGATGACTTGGATGACAGTGTGGAGTCATATACCGTTTATTATCCCGACAAGAGTGTCACTATCCTAAGCCAACAGGTACAAAACGGTGCTGACAACAGTGACCATATAGGGCGCAGTGGTGACTGTGGCATTGCAATGGCTGGCAAGAATGGCGACACATACGATTTCACCCTCCAGCATAAGGCGTCTTATCTGTGTTTTCTGCCTTATATAGACTATCTGCCCAGTGTCAAAGTGACCAAGATAGTGCTGGATTGTAATAATGGTATTGCTGGGGAATATAATCTTTCACCTTCAGGGTTGTATAACCCGACCAGCACATCCCAACAGATAACGCTTAACCTCAACCCCAGTCGTAAGAATGACTTCTTAATTGGTCATAATTACGCTACAGATCAAGATAGTTGTGCGGCGTATATGGTTGTGGCTCCCCAGGATGCGGAGCGCAGTTTCACCGCTACATATTATCTCACTGATACCCTAAGCCGTCACACTACGCTATACAAACATTCATTCAAATTAAAACCGCTTGCCAACACCGTGCACCCCATAGCAAGCCATATACCAGAGAGTCTGTTCCGGGAGGTGGACTTAGGTTTTGACTATGTGTGGTCTAACGTCAACCTTGGAGCCTTGCTGCCCAATGAGACCGGCGACTACTATGCCTGGGGTGAGACGGCTGCCAAGACAAATTTCACCAAAGAAGACTATATCGCCGGCGTGGATGACGAGGTTACCGATATTGGAGGCTCCGCTCATGATGTGGCGACTCAGGTGATGGGTAGTGCCTGGCAGTTGCCTGGGGCGAGTCAGTTGGACGAGTTGCTTAACAGCTGCACATGGCAGTTGGGTGAATATGCCGGCACGCGAGGGTGGATTATCACTGGTAGCAATAACGGTAATGATGATGTCGAGGCCCATCGTATATTCCTTCCTTTGTCAGGATATAAGGACGGCATGAGTGTAATAAACACCTCAGGAGGTTATTACTGGACTGCTGGGCGTGTAGCTGTCGCCTCAGAGGAGGCCCATGCCCTTTCCGTAACCGACGGCATTAACTCTGATGTGGCTATGAAGTCCTGGCTCGGTATGAATGTGCGTCCCGTAAGACCGGTTGTGCGCTCGTTTAATATCCCTTACAGTGGCACAAACGAGGTTGACCTCCGCACTCACGGGCCTGGTTACACCATCAGGGTGTATGACCATGCCGGTCCTGATGGTAATTATTCCAACTCTGCTAACGGCTATCTGCATATCACGTGTGCTGAAGGATATAAGCTTAATATTTACGGTACTATTGATACGGAAGGCACTTGTGATCCTTTTGAGGTCTATGACATTACCCCAGAGGGTAATGTACTGTTAAGTCATCAGGGTGGGCATGGTATTACCGTAAATACCACCTCCAAGACCAATGACATCCTGCTTCGTTTCCATTCAGACGGCTCAGTCATATCTTCTGGTCTTGACCTCACCATTCAGATACAGAGGCAGCTGACCACATATAACATTGAAATAGAAGATGTGACAGGTGGATCATTGGTGGCGTCTAAATATACAGCCAATCCGGAGGACACCATTCATATGACGGCTATTCCTGCCGATGGCTATGTGCTTGACCATATCAGTGTCAGGACACCCATTGGCGAGGTGTTGACAATATATGAGGATGACCCGCGACTGTTCCAGAATGCCACTTCTGCCTCACGACATTATATCATTTGCGATACTACAAGGGTGAGGGACGGCAACTGGTGGCATGATAATTCACACTTCCTTATGCCGTATGGTGATGTTGTAGTGACCCCCTTGTTCGTTAAGGCAGACTCAACGCTCTATGTCATCATGGCGGGTAACGGTACCACCCACATCGAGCGTAAGTACATGGATCGTCTTGCGGCAGCCGGTATGCGTTCGTTCCGTGTCTATGACTATAAGGGAATGTACAACACCAGTTACGACAATAATGTCAACGGCTATATGCTTATAGACGGTCCATTGGGTTATAAGATCAACGCACAGGTTACCACCCAACAGGAAGGATCAGACCATTTCTATATGTATGATGGTGATAACGGTAGCTATCGCGTCATTATGGATGTGGGCGGTAATAATACAGCCTCCACCACAGCTAACAACTACCACGTGTACTCGTATTTCCATACAGATGGAAGCGTAAATGGCTATCCGGGTTTTGAAGGACGTATCACATTATACGAGGATACAGTTACGCAATACACTATTCCCTATGGAGCGTCTGCCTATCTTGACAAGGAACATCTTACATGGCTTCTTGAGCATGGAGTGACAACGCTAACCATTTATGATAGTGGTGGAAAGGACGGTTCTTATGGTAACAGTGCCAATGGCTCACTGTACTTACAGTTGCCTGATGGTTATAAGGTTCATGTCTATGGCACTATTAGTACAGAGCCAAATCGTGATTTCTTTAATTTGTACGATAATGAGGCATTGGTGAGACGCCATAACGGTGAGGCTCAGACGGATTATTATTCCACGTCAGATAACCTGAGGTTTAACTTCACTTCCGACGGTAGCGTTGTACGTTCTGGTCTTGTGTTAACTGTTGATTTCCTGCCAGATGAATGAGAAAGTAATAATATTCGACCTTGACGGTACTCTGCTTGACACCTTGGGTGACCTTGCAACAGCTGTTAATCACGCATTGTCAGAGCATGGCATGCCAACACATAGCATTGATGATGTGAGGCGCTTTGTGGGCAATGGCGTGCGCCTGTTGATGGAGCGTGCTGTGCCTGATGGTGCTGACAACCCGATGTTTGAGGAAACGTTCTCATGTTTCAGGGAGTATTACACAGCCCACTCTCTCGATACCACTCGTCCCTACGACGGTGTCATGGAGATGCTGCGGGATTTGAAGGAAAAGGGTTGCCGTATGGCTGTGGTAAGCAATAAGTTCTATACCGCCACTCAGGCTCTCTGCAGGCATTTCTTTGCCGATACCATTGAGGTGGCGATAGGTGAGAATGAGGCTGGCGGAATACGTAAGAAACCCGCCTCGGATACCGTAGAAGAGGCATTGCGTCAATTGGGAGTGGGTAAAGAGAATGCTATATATGTTGGCGACAGCGATGTGGATATTGCCACTGCCCGTAACAGCGGCCTGCCATGCCTCAGCGTTTTATGGGGATTCCGTGACCGCGAGTTCCTTGAGCAACATGGTGGTGATTGGTTTGTCAAAACCCCAGGGGAGGTTTTAACTCAACTGAAGCTTGCGAAAGTTGAGTTGAGTTAAAAGATAAAAGTTGAAAGTGAATTAGATTTGTTACTGACTATTTAACCCCACCCCAGCCCCTCTTTCGCTTCTTGCACCCCACCTCGGCCTTGCGGCCACCCCTCCCCTCAAATGGGCGGGGAATCGAGGGGAGTGCCATGCGGCGGTCAGTTCACGTTAACGTACCCGTTGAGAAGAACTATATCACTCTAAACATTAAATTAAACGTTAAACTTTAAACCAATAAGTTGAGCGAATACGAAACTTGAATTAACATAAAACACAAAACATACAACAATGAGAAAGATAATGATTGTTTTTGCCGCTTTTGCGGCATTGGTGATGGTTAGTTGCCGACAGACAAAAGACCTTGGTAAGACTAAGGTGCCTACCGGACCGGCATGGTATCAGAATATGACAGCCTTGGAGTCAGAATTGGCTACTGCCATAGCTGATGCAAAGGTGCTGACACCTTCAAAAATCTCTCACACCCTTATGCCTATACGTAAGGACTGGCCCGGTGAGGAGTGGAAACAGATTGATGGTCGTGACATGGTGCTTTGCGTCACCTTGGTTGACAGCAGCCGTCTGAAGCGTTTCTTCAGCGGTGAGGGTGTCTATCGCATGGACCGCACCAACGGTACTTGGATCACCATCCCCGCAGAGTGGAAAAGTAAGAAGAAGGATTTTGAGGGTCTTGACAGCGTGGCTGCTCACATGCGTATGGTCCAGATGTACGGTCTGAGTCCTGACTGCACATACAATATCATGGTATCATTTTATGCCGACCCAAAGGGTATGTTCCGTCCTTCTCATGACCCTGACATCACCACTGTCTCGGCGCCATTAGACTTCCCGTCTAATCTGAAATCAGACTATACCGTAGGTGAGACAAATTTCATGGAGTGGTATAAGAAAAGTGTCTATGACGCATACGAAGATGACAGTCCACTGCCTTGGACACAGCTTGGCTATACCTACGATTGGCACAAAGGCGCTAACCGTCAGGGACTATCAGAGTATATCGTTACCCATCACACTCTTATCAAGGTAGCATCCCATGAGAGCCAGTGGTCATTTATTAAGAGAATAACAAAGTGATTATGAAAAAGATATTTCTGCTTTTATCGCTTGCTGTTATCAGTGCGGGCGCATGGGCCCAGCAAGCCCTTTTGGATGTCAATAACCTGACATCACCTGAGATCAATAGTGACGGTACTGTAACGTTCCGTCTGTATGCCCCCAAGGCTGTTACCGTGGAGGTGGAGGGTGACTTCCTGCCTAATAAGGTTATAGACACAGAGTTAGGAAAATATGAGATTGCCGGCACGGCGGCGATGACAGAGGGTAAGGATGGTGTGTGGACATATACCACCGGGCCTCTGGAGCCGGAGATGTACTCATATAAGTTTAAGGTGGATGGTATGTATTGGCTCGACCCGTCGAACTCTTACCGCTGCCGTGACATCACGTCATTCACCAATATATTTATCATTACCAAGGCAGTTGGCGACAAGGGTTATCTCTTCAGCGTCAACAAGGTGCCTCACGGCAATGTCAGCAAAGTGTGGTACCCGTCACCCACGCTGAATACCAGCCGTCGTATGACCGTCTATACCCCTGCAGGATATGATGAGGGCGGCAGATACCCGGTGTTATACCTCTTGCACGGCGCCGGCGGTGACGAGGATGCATGGACAACCCTTGGTCGTGCTGCACAGATCATGGATAACCTTATTGCCTCAGGCAAGATAAAGCCTATGATTGTCGTTATGCCTAACGGCAACGCCAACTGCGATGCCGCTCCGGGCGAGTGGCACCGTGGAATGTACAAACCGTCATTCCGGAGCCATACGGAGTCAGTACCTGTGGCATCCACGGAGGAGAGTTTCAAGGATATCGTAAGCTATGTTGACAAGCACTACCGCACCATTGCCAACAAGAAGGGTCGTGCCATATGCGGTCTCTCGATGGGCGGCGGTCACACCTTCGGTGTCTCTAAACTCTATCCCGACACCTACGACTATATCGGTCTGTTCTCTGCTTTCGTGTCTCTTAATACCAAGAGCTTCGATGGCGACAGAGGCACCGCTGACCAGGTGACCCCGGAGGTGGAGCAGCAGCTGAAGACACTCTTCAGCAAGCGTCCGGCTCTCTACTGGATTGCCATGGGTAAGACCGATTTCCTGTACGACAACTGTAAGACATACCGTAACTATCTTGACTCCAAGGGTTACACATACAAGTATGTGGAGTCGGAGGGCGGTCATATCTGGCGCAACTGGCGAGACTATCTCATCACCTTCTCGCAACTTCTGTTTAAGTGACTCAACGTTATATCACCAAAAAAGATTATCCAAACTGGATAATCTTTTTTTATTGTGTAATTCGCCCCATGCCCGTTCACTTTTTGGGGCAATTCAATTAAAGCAAAGCAATGTTCCCAATGACACGGCGCATATTCGAGGCAGTAAAGCCGAGTTGGGAGATGAGGCTCTCAAAGCGTGTGCGTTCGCGGTCTGGTATCTCTAACTTGTAAATGACCACGTCTTCATCACGTCCTGTTTGTGAATAGATATCCTGCAGCAGTTCACGCAGTTCATGAGCAATCTCTTCTGTAGGATTACCACTGAG
>JAGDAU010000211.1 GCA_017959365.1 Prevotella sp. | reverse complement strand
GGATAACGAAAATCATCTCTTTCTCCTGCGGACGCTTGGTGTCGTATGGTTTCTTTTGTATCATAAGTTAGTATTTTAACAAGTTGATAAATTCGAGCGGGTCGGTGGTAAAGGCCATCGGCTCACCTATCGGATTGCCCCATTCGTTCAGTTGGACGAAGAACGGCTGAGCATTCGCGCCGAACTGCTCGCGCTGGATAGCACTGTTGCGGTCGCCGATTCCGTCCCGTTTGTCATCGACAAATAATTCGATGAAGACATAGTTCTGCAGGCGGGCTTTAACGCTGTCATCGTCCAACACATAAGCTTCCATCTTACGGCAGTTGACGCAACCGTAGCCAGTGAAGTCTATCAATACCGGTTTTTTCTCTTTCTTTGCCGCTGTCATAGCTTCGTCGTAATCAGTGAATCGTGCCTTGACCTCCTCTCCTTTATACCAATGAAGGCGTTGTGTGGACATGGGCGGAGTGAAAGCGGAGACAAGTTTGCAAGGTGCGCCGCCGATACCTGGAATCATATATATGGCAAACGCGATAGACACGATACCTGCCGCTATGCTCAACCATGGTCTGCGCTTACGTCCTTCTTTGGGGAGTCGCACGACACCAGTGAGATACAGTCCGAGTAAAGCAAAGAGTATAACCCAGATTGTGAGGAACGTGTCACGGCTCAACAGACCCCATCCGTATGCCATGTCAGCAACGGAGAGGAATTTCAGCGCAAAAGCCAGTTCAAGAACTCCTAATGTCACTTTTAGGATATTCATCCATGCGCCAGATTTTGGGGCTTTTTTGAGCATTGCCGGGAAGAGCGCGAAGATGGTGAATGGCAATGCCAAGGCAACGGCAAATCCCGCCATGCCCATTGCAGGAGCGGCGTAACAGCCTGATGTAGCAAAATCAACGAGTAGCAGTCCAATGATTGGTCCTGTGCACGAGAAGGATACTATCGCCAGTGTTGCCGCCATTAGAAAAATAGAGATTACTCCTCCCGTGGCTGAGGCTTTCTTGTCAAGGGCGGTTGACCATGATGATGGCAGGGTGAGGTCGAAGAGCCCAAAGAAAGACAAAGCGAAAAACACCAATAACAGGAAAAAGAAAATATTCACTATGGCGTTTGTTGACAGGGCGTTCATTGCATTGGGTCCGAAAATGGCGGTTACTGCCAGTCCTAATGTCATATATATGGCAATTATGCCTATACCGTATGTTATGGCATCCCTTATAGCGTGCGCCCTGTTATCGGATCTCTTCAGGAAGAAACTCACGGTCATTGGTATCACCGGCCAGACACATGGAGTGAATAAAGCCGCCAGTCCACCTAAGATACCTATGAAGAAGATATACCATAGCGATTTGTCTGTTGAGGCGTCATTGTCATCAGACAGCGCTTTTAGTTCATCAATAACGGGTGCCCATAATGAAGGGTTGCCTGTTAAGGCAGTTGTGCTGAGGGTGTCTTTCTCCCCGGCGACGGAATCGCCGGGCACTGTGGCTTCTTTTTCCCCGGTGACGGAATCGTTGGGCGCAGTGGCTTCTTTTTCCCCGGTGACGAAATCACCGGGCACAGTGGCTTTTTCTCCAGCGGGGGAACCACCGGGTACCGTGGCTTGCTTAGCGGCTGTAGAGGCGCTGGGAGCTGTGCCTTTAAAATCAAAAGGCACCTCATCGGGAGGCAAGCACATCTGGTCATTACAAGCCGCATATTCCAAATAGCCCTTGATATGATAATCGTCACCGGTAATCTTGAATTTCTGGCTAAATGTGACACTGCTCTCAAAAAACCTTAGTGTCATCATGAAATTCTGGTCGTATGCGGATTTTTCATTTCCCTCAAAGGTCAGCCCGCCTTCTGCCTTGGCACCTTTAGACAGCTCAATATTCAGTGACGCTGGTGTGGGACCGCCTGGCGGCAGTGCTGTGGAATAAACATGCCATCCTTTTTCTATTGTAGCCCTAAAGGTAACACTCACCACAGATGATGATATCTTGTTCTGTGACACAGTAAACCTCACGGGGTTGTTCTGTGCCTTAGTGTCGTTAATCATTGTGATGAGAAGCGACACTATAATTACGATGGCATTTTTAATCATAATCAGAACATTCTGCTAACCTTCTTTATGCCTTCTATAAGGATGTCTATCTCCTCCTTGGTGTTATAGACGGCGAATGAGGCTCGTATAGTGCCGAGGATATCGTATCGCTCCATGAGTGGTTGTGCGCAATGGTGGCCGGTCCGCACAGCAATGCCGAGTCTGTCAAGTAGGGTACCCATGTCAAGGGGATGTATGTCTCCTACAAGAAAACTTACCACAGCGTCTTTATTATGGGCGGTGCCTATCAGCCTTATTCCATCTATCTCTTCCTTCATGCGCCGCATACAGTATTCTGTTAGCTCACGCTCATGGTTGTGAATATTGTCCATTCCAACAGAGAGCATGAAATCAATAGCTTTTGCCAGACCGTGAGTTGCGATATAGTCTGGTGTGCCAGCCTCAAATTTCAATGGTGGCCGTTCGAATGTTGTCTTTTTGAATGACACATTCTGAATCATCTCGCCGCCACCCTGATATGGTGGCATTCTGTCAAGCCACTGTTCCTTACCGTATAATACTCCAATGCCAGTAGGACCATACATCTTATGTCCGCTGAAAGCGTAGAAATCACAGTCAAGGTCTCTGACGTCAATGGCAAAATGAGGCGCACTCTGCGCTCCATCTATCATTACGGGTATTCCCCTTTCGTGTGCGATGCTTATAACGTCTTTTACCGGATTTATGGTACCCAAGACATTGCTGACATGAGCCAAAGACACCAGTCTGGTCTTGGGTGTTATCATTTTGGCAAGGTCATCAATGAGCAGTTGCCCCTCGTCATCGACAGGTATTACCTTTAACACGATACCTTTTTTATTTGCTTGCAACTGCCATGGTACGATGTTGGAGTGGTGTTCCATCTCGCTTACTATCACCTCGTCGCCCTCACGCATAAATGCGTCACAGAATGATGAAGCCACCAAATTGATAGCCTCTGTTGTGCCACGAGTGAATATTACCTCTTCTGTCTTGGTTGCATTGATAAACCGCCTTACCGTTTCTCTTGCCTGCTCGTGCAGTTCTGTTGCTTGCTGTGAAAGGTAATGCACCCCACGGTGTACGTTGGCATTAACGTTTAGGTACTCCTCGCGCATGGCATCAAGTACACACAGTGGCTTCTGTGTTGTTGCGGCATTGTCGAGGTAAACGAGCGGCTTGCCGTACACCTCACGCTGTAAAATCGGGAATTGTTGTCTTATTTCTGTATTCATAATTTCTCTGCAAAAATACAATGTTTTTCCCTAATTTCAAACTTTTCAAGAAAAATTGTAAAAAAACGCAGAATTATGCCATAAGATTTAGTAAAATCATTACCTTTGCAACAAATTTATATATTATGAAACGTTTCGCTTTTAAAATGTTCCTTAAGCCAGGATGTGAGGAGGAGTATGCCCGTCGTCATGCGGCATTGTGGCCTGAGCTGCGACAGATTATCAAAGAGCAGGGTGTGGGTAATTACAGTATTTTCTGGGATAAGGACACCAATATACTCTTTGCCTACCAGGAGTGTGAGGGCAGCCAGACCAGTCAGGACGCAGAGAACGCTGACGCTGTGACACGTCGATGGTGGGACTATATGGCTGATCTGATGGAGGTGAATGCTGATAACTCTCCCGTCACCGTCCCATTGCGTGAGGTGATGCACCTTGATTAAGTTAACTTTTTAAGATTTAAAGTTTTTCGTTTATTGTTATGAGTAGAAAAAAGTATGTGCTATTTATTGTTATGCTGCTTTGTTGTAGTGTGATGAACTCATCTTGTAAAGATGATGATGATAATGTCATTGAAACAAAAAGAGCAATTGTTAATCTTAAATGTACGCAACCGGAGTTTCTGAAACCAGGTGACAAGGTGGCACTCATCTCACCTTCTTATTTCACTCCCATGGAGAATGTGTATAAGACAGCCAACTTGCTGCGTACATGGGGTTTGGAACCTGTCATCGGACCCAATGTGGGCAAGGTGGAGGTGGGTCGCTATGCCGGTACATTGGAAGAGCGTATTAGTGACCTTCGCTGGGCATTCAATGACCCTGATATAAAAGCCGTTATCTGTAACCGTGGTGGTTATGGTACAATCCATTTTATCAATCAGTTGTCATTGCAAGAGTTATCCGCGCACCCCAAATGGTTTGTTGGTTTCAGTGATATAACAACCCTGCACGGTATGCTGACACGTGCCGGAGTGATGAGTATTCACGGTACGATGAGTTCGATACTTGCCAAGGATGGCACTGATATCACAAGCACTCTGATGCGTGACATCCTGATGGGTAAAACGCCGTGCTATGAGTTGCCTGCCCATAAGGAGAATATTCCTGGTAGGGCAAGCGGTGTACTTGTGGGCGGTAATATCTGTACTTTTGCGCCAAATATAGGTACTGATGCAGATGCCACAATGGGTAAGGATCTGATACTTTTCATTGAGGAAGTGGAGGAGTCGATGCATAACATTGACCGTCAATTGAACATCCTTCTTCTCAATGGTGTACTTGACCGCTGCAAGGGTGTCATTTTAGGTGAGTTTACAGACTGTGGTAATGAGTTCACGTATGAAAGTGTTGAGCAGATGTTGTGTCAGTATTTTAAGAAATATAATATCCCGGTTCTCTGCGGTTTTCCTGGTGGTCATGGTGATGTCAATCTGCCATTGATAATGGGCGCGCCCGTGACAATAGATGTCCGTAGCGACGGTGCTACGTTACAGTTTGCGATAGACTCCGAGCAGGAGACCGTTAATTTAAGGTCAGAGTGATTTTTGATGGCATGTCTGAGGTAAGGACTATAATATTTGATTATGGCGGCGTAATCATGACATCAGCACAGGAAGAGGCGGTCAGGCGATTCCGGGTGTTGGGGATAAACCCTTCTCAGTTGCCATTGGACAAATATTCTCAGACGGGTCTCTTTGGGGCACTTGAGGAAGGGCGAATAACCAAAGAGGAGTTTCGTGAGCAGCTTAGCAGTCTTGCAGGTCATGAACTGTCGCATGAGGATTGCCTTTGGGCGTGTTTAGGCTATGTCAAGGAGATACCCAAGCGCAATATCCGTCTGTTGCGTGTGCTCCGTCAGCGTGGTTACAGGCTGTTGTTGCTGTCAAATACCAATGCCTATATGATGTCATGGGCTATGTCGTCAGAGTTTGACGGAGAGGGTGGGGCGTTAAGTGATTATCTTGACAAGTGTTATTGCAGTTATGAGGTGGGAAAGATAAAGCCCGATCCTGATTTTTTCCAATATGTGTTGAAACAGGAGAATCTCATAGCCGAAGAGACACTGTTTGTGGATGATAACGAGAAAAATGTTGCGGTGGCACGAAGTTTTGGAATGAAAACACTTCAGCCGGTTAACGGTGAGGACTGGACAGGTAACCTTCTTGAGTTATTATCTCGATATTCGCAAGCTCCAGTCGAGTTTAGTTAAAAGTTTAAAGTTTAAGTTTTCTATGAGAAAGAAACATATTTTTTTGGCTTTTGTCATCATGTTATTATGGACATCAAATGTATGTTCGCAAAATAACATGGCTATACCGGATATCAGTGCAATCCCCATCAGCAGTTGGCAGGGAATGATGAATCTGTTGGGTGATGAGCAGAAAGCGTTCATTCGTGACAACCTGCTTGTGGCGCCGTCAGTATATGATAATAATAACAACCATCCTGGGTCATTTATCATTACTCCTAATCCAGCTCCAGACACCCAGTCGGGAGTGGAGTGCGCAGCCTGTTCCAGCGCCTATCTGTTAAGGTTTTATGGTGCTGAGGCCAATGGTGTGGAGATGTATCATAATCCTACTTTCCCTTGCAAGCATAAGGGTGGGGCATTCCCAAGATGTTTCAGAATCCTCTTTGAGCAACAATTAGATGGTTATACTGCAGAGTATTACACTGGTACCACAGAGGACCTGAGGGATGCCGTCAGCAAGGGCGTTCCTGTTATAGTATTGTTGTTGTATAACGGTAATTCGCTCCATTATGTTCCCGTGGTTGGATATGATGACACATATTTCTATATTCAGGACTCTGTTGACAAATACAGGAATGTGACAGACAACGACGACTATAATGAGAAGTTGGATATTGCCACATTTGACGCTATGTGGAATATTCCGTTTGACCCATGCCGGCGGTTATTTGTCTTGGTGCATAAGAAGTAATAAGTTGAGCATTAATTCTCAACGATGTTTTTCTGAGCTTGTGCTAATCTATCCAAACAGAATTTCCTGAAGTCCTGCCATTTATAATAAGGATAGTTGTCTGTTTGCAGGGGTAGTGATGCCTCGCTGCCGTTGAGAAGACACTTGACGAGGATGTCCTGTCCTCTTTTGTCACGGTAGAAAACAAACTGCAGGTTGGAGGCTTTGCAGGTCATCCAGTTCTGGTAGCAGTCCTTAACCTTATATGGGTCCTCGGGATCGAGGTCGCTGCCGTTGACACCCAAGAGCAGTGTTACAGGACCGAGACATGCGTCATGGCCGAACCTGAGGTCTGCTATGCGCGTTGACTTGCCGCTTATGACATCCTCCGCCTTGGTTAATATGTCGCGTACTATAGGACTCATTTTGTTTCTGGACGTAAACAGCCATGTGTATGTGCCGAGATTCTCATTTTCCCATCTTGCCGCTATCTCCTCATCGCTTATGATATTTCCCATCATGCCCTCATGTCCTATGCTTGGCAGTGAGGTGTATAGGTTGATGAGATTGCCGCTTATCTGCCTCATATCGCCCGGCAGTCCTTCGGTGGTTGTGAACACCCTCCTGATAATTGTCTGTGGCAGTGAATCGTTGTTATGAAACAAATTGCGGTTGTTCTCAAACCGTGGTCTCTGTTCTGCAAAATCTTTCTTCAGTGGGTTCTGTTTGTCATCTGGTACGACGCCGTCAAGTGTGCTGCGTGATGACTGCTCACGTATTTCTATGTTTGGATTGCACTGTTTGAGCTCTTCGCAGAACGATGCCATGCTGATGACGCAACGTCCGGAGAGCGAGGATATTGCCAGTACATTGCCACCGTGTCTGAATACATCGCGGAAATTGTTGTACATGGTGCGTGCGATATACTGATGCTGCTCCCATCCTAAGTCACTCAGTTCGGTGCATTTAGTAATCATATCGTATTTGGCGTCTAAGAACTTAGAGTAGAATACCTCACCGTCCGCCGTCAGCAGATGTTTTGTGTGCGCTTCTGTCAGCAAGGTGTCGAGTTCTTTGTATAGATGGTTGTTCCAATAGTAGCGCGAACCGTGTCTGCCGTAATGGCTGATGTAAAACGGTTTGTAGCCACGTGGAGCGGGAGTGAGCCACACCTCCTTCATTGGATACGGATAATCTGTGCCGTATGCTTTCCTCGGCTCGCTCTTTAATTGCTCAAGCGGTGTAGTACCCTGTGCCAATGTTAACAATGGTATTAGGGATAGAAGTAATAGTATTTTCCTCATGGTATAATCTTTTATGTTAAAAAATAGCGGAAATGGATATTTCATACCGACTTCCGGTGCAAAGATAAATATATCCTCACAAATTACCAAAAGGAATCAATAAAAAATCGGCGTACCCATCAGGGTGCACCGATTTATAATAGAGAAAATCTGATGTCAGATTAGATTGTCTCGCTCCAGTCTTCCTTAGACTTGCGAACGTAGCTCTGGTAGCGCAGCTTAGCCATACGCTCTGCCTCGCTGAAGAGCTCGTCAGCCTCGTTAGGATAAGCCTTCTGTACAGAGAGGTAACGAACCTCACCGAGGAGGAAGTCACGGAACTTGCTCCAGTCGTGCTCCTTAGAGTCGAGAGAGAACGGGTTCTTGCCTTCGTCAGCAAGAGCTGGGTTGTAACGCCAGAGGTGCCAGTAACCGCAGTCAACAGCACGACCTTCCTCAGCCTGGCTGCGACCCATGCCACCCTTGATCTTAAGACCATGGTTGATACATGGAGCGTATGCAATGACGAGTGATGGTCCGGGATAAGCCTCTGCCTCACGGATAGCCTTCAGACACTGAGCATTGTCAGCACCCATAGCCACCTGAGCAACATATACATAACCGTAAGAGGTAGCAATCATGCCAAGATCCTTCTTGCGGATGCGCTTACCCTGAGCAGCAAACTGTGCGATGGCACCAAGCGGAGTAGCCTTAGAGGACTGACCACCGGTGTTAGAGTAAACCTCTGTGTCAAGTACGAGCAGGTTAACATCCTCGCCGGAAGCGATAACGTGGTCAAGACCACCGTAACCGATATCGTAAGATGCACCGTCACCACCGATAATCCACTGTGAGCGCTTGATGAGGTAATGATCAAGGGTCTTCAGCTCCTTGCAGAACTCACAACCAGCCTCTGCACCGGCAGCGATAGCCTCCTTCAACTTCGGAGCAATCTCCTTAGTCTTGTCGGCGTCCTCCTTGTTCTCAATCCACTCAGCGGCGAGAGCCTTAAACTCCTCAGGTGCGTTTTCTGCAGCCTGCTGGAGAAGCATAACCACACGCTCCTTCATCTTCTTGTTACCGAGTACCATACCCATGCCAAACTCGCAGAAGTCCTCAAACAGTGAGTTGTCGAATGCCGGACCCTGACCCTTGTCGTTGGTGGTGTACGGAGTGGAAGGAATAGAAGCAGAGTAGATAGAAGAGCAACCTGTTGCATTGGCAATCATCTCACGGTCACCAAAGAGCTGAGAGATGAGCTTGACATACGGTGTCTCACCGCAACCAGAGCATGCGCCAGAGAACTCAAAGAGCGGCTGTGCGAACTGAGAGTTCTTAACGTTACCCTTGATGTCAACAAGGTCTTGCTTAGACTTAACCTCCTTAACGAGGCGATCCCAATTCTCGGCCTCTTTCTTCATATCCTCAGCATCCGGGTTGTAAGGAACCATCTTAAGGGCCTTACCCAGTTTAGGATTGCCAGGACATACGTCAACACAGTTGCCGCAACCTAAGCAGTCGAGTACAGATGTCTCAATGCGGAAGTGCATGCCAGCCATTGCCTTAGGAGCCTTCATGGTGATAGCGTCGAAGTCAAACTTTGCCATTTCCTCGTCGGTAAGAACAAACGGACGGATAGCAGCGTGAGGACAAACGAACGCACACTTATTACACTGGATACAGTTCTCAAAGTTCCAAACAGGGACGAATGCCTCAACACCACGCTTCTCGAAAGCAGCTGTGCCGTTAGCCCATGAACCGTCAACGGTGTCGAACTTAACGAAGTCAGAAACTTTCAGCAGGTCACCAGCCTGAGCGTTGATAGGACGAACGAGCTCCTTAACGAATGCGGGAGCGTCATCAGCCTTCTCTGCATCATCAGCCAGGTTAGCCCATGCCGGATTAACCTCAAACTTCTTGTACTCGTCACCACGGTCAACAGCAGCGTAGTTCATGTTGACAACATCCTCACCCTTCTTGCCGTAAGACTTAACGATGAACTTCTTCATCTGCTCAACAGCCAGGTCAACAGGAATAACGCCTGTGATGC
>JAGDAU010000210.1 GCA_017959365.1 Prevotella sp. | reverse complement strand
TATCTTTTGTATTTGGTTTCAAATTAAGACTAACATTCCGAATGCAAAAATAAGCATTTATTAACAATAATCCAAATTTTTATTTATTTATTTCACATAATGCTTTTATTAGATGTCCGTTTGCGTACACAACAACACGTAACGATGATTTCTATCATTATAACAGTAAACAAATCGGGATGTGCAAAAAAGCACATCCCGATTTAATTTAGTCTAAATCTGATTATTCTGTTTTAGCCGTTTCAGCCAGTGGGTCGAAAGTACCAGGAGCTCCACCATCGTTGTAATTCTCCCATCCTATTGTCTGCGGCAAGTCTTTGTTAGCAGACTGTGCTCCGGAAGACAGACCGAGGAAATAGTACTTGGGACGGAAATTGATATATTCCAAGTTATGGTTGGCGTCATAGCCGTCACCACGTTTCTCGTTGACAACGAGATTGGCGGCATACCAAGACTTCAACTCTTCAAGCTGTGGTACCAGATTCTGCCTGAAGTCAACACCTCTGAAGCGTTTTTCCATAGCCAACTCATTGAAATCATATTTCGCCAGCGCCTCATTAATCTGAGCCGTTGTCCATGTAGGATTAGCAGCCTTGATCTCTTCTGTCTTCTCACTTTTTGCCTCTGCGGCAAGAGCTTTGAGCAGCGGGTCTGAGTCGTATGTAGTACCACCCACACCGTACTTGTCTGCTACGCGGAACTCAATGTTCTCTCTACGTTGTCCGTTAAACTGCGTGAAGCCAAGCCATTTGCAGGTATTGCCACCCCATCCGGTCAGCGTCCATGTGGAAGGAGCGCCTGCAACAGTAGTAGCACCACCATCGAAGAGCATCCAACGGCGCATGTCATCAAAACGCTTACCCTCGTATGCGAACTCAATCTGACGCTCATAGAGAATAGCGCTCATACATGTAGCCTGATCTCCAGCGAGACCAGCTTGCAGGCCATAGTTGTTTTCAGAAGTATAACCTACGCGAGCCCTTATCTGCTGCAAGAGCTCGACAGCGTAAGCCATGTCGCCGGCACCGCATGCTGCCTCAGCAAGGTTGAGCAACACCTCAGCATAGCGCAACTCTATGAGAGGAGCAGCTGAGAACCATGGACCGGCACCCTTAGTAGCTGTCGGAGAATAGTTATACAGCGGACTCTGATTGACATCAAGGTCATCAGACTTCTTACGGATATAGATACCTCTCTTGCTTGTCAGAAGATTATCTGCGGCATACGAGTTACCACTCTCCGGGTTACCCTGGTCATTGAGGTCTGTGTACCATACATAGTTCCAAAGCACATAATCCTGACCTTCGTTATAGTACGGGTTGTGGGCGTCACGTTGTGTAGCGTCGCCATTGAATGCCCAACGGAATCCGGGGAATGCGAATGTGCGGTAGAAACGCGGGTCACGCCACATAAACGGAGCAGCATCATCGTATGTGTACTGTGATGTCTCTAATCTGGTGTATGTACCCGTTCCTGCAGGTATCTTACCATCAGCCATTGGGAACATCTTTACAAACATCAGAGACGGACCCTTACCACCGCCACCGGTGTTAGCCGGACGGATGCCACGCTCCCAGTTGTTGTTCTTCTGGTTGTCAAGACCCTCATCAGATGCTATATTATTATATAATGTGACAAATACAGCCTCGGGGTTCTTGGCACTTGTAAGGAACTGTCCAGCGAAGTCAGAACCATTGACGTTATTAGCAGTATTAAAAAGACCATAGCCACATGAGTTGATAACAGGCAAATCAGCCTTCATTTCTGTATAGGCTGTTGTCCAGCGGGTTTTGTCATTAGCCCTATTGAACAGCGGGCTTGCCCAAAGCAGCAGTACGCGACCCTTAAGTGCGAGGGCTGTACCTGTTGTCACACGACCATAGTCCGCTCCGCTCCAACCGCCGCTGGTGGTTCTCTCTTTCAGCATGTCGGCAGCTTTCTGCAAATCCTCAAGTATGAAGTTTACCATCTCATGGGCAGAGGCGCGTGGTGTGAAGAAGCCCTCCACAGGATCATGGATCTCTGTAACTATAGGCACACCACCATACCACTTGAAGAGGTTGTAGTAACACCAGGCACGGAAGAAGTAGCACTGTCCGAGCAGAACATTCTTGTCATCCTCTTCAATGTTTCCCGCAGAGATACCGGCAATAGCGTCATTGATGTTACGAATACGACCATAGACAGCCTCCTGGATATTGTTCTGCTGTGCCATGAACCAGTCGGGTACAGAATTTACGGCTCCCATTGAAGTAAGTTCTTTCTCAGGATCGATAAAATCACCAAAACCAACATATTCCTCTGTTGACTTGGCACACATGTCGTCAAGTCCGCATGATGGGTATTTCCAGGATATCTCTGTCGTTGTTGGCAGACACCAGCTATAGATGTCGTTCACACGCAAATTGGCGCCGCTATAGAAACTGTAAATCTCGGGACTCACGTTGTCATAGTTCTTTTTATCCTCCAAGAACTCATCGCTACATGAGGCAAGAGTAAGAGCGGCTAACAAGCCAAAGCTTAAATATTTAATTGAACTTTTCATATTCTTTATTCTATTAGGGGTTACAATTTAGAAGCCCAGGTTAATACCTATTGTCCATTTCCTCAGATTAGGATAAGCTCCGTATGTTCCAGCCATTGGATTTGTGAAATTGTCTGGATAAGGATTGTAGAAGTTAATGAGGTTCTGACCTGTGATATTCACACGTGCGCTCTGAATACCAATCTTCTTAATGAATGTAGAAGGAATGGCATAAGCCAAGGTGAGACGGTTGAGGGTCACACGGGCAGCGCTTACTCTCCAGAAACTTGAACCTACACTGTTAATGCTCTGATAGTTGAGATTTGGATAGTGAGCATCACGGTTAGCCTTCATCACGAGGTTGCCTGAACCGTCGTAAATATCCTCATACACGAATACGTTGTCGGGATTCCAGAATGAAGGCAGGTTGTAGAACTCCACATTACTGCCGGAAGCCACACCGATAGCCTGTGCCGGAAGGATAGCGTAACCACCCCATGAGGCGCTGAACTGCAGTGACAGAGAAAGACCCTTCCATTCGCCACCGGCATTGATGGTAAATCCATAAGGATTGTTGCGGTGTCCGAGTTCCACCTGGTCATTGTCGCGATCCACCACGTGGTCTGGTCCGCTGTATGTTCCGTCAGCATTCTGCGGTCCACGTACATCCTTATATATAAGCATACCCGGACGAACCTTGTCTTTGGTAAGTCCCATGTATGTACCGTATGTACCGTCTTCCTTCTTCAGGTATTTCTCGAAGTACTCCTCGATATCCTGGAACGAACGGAACATACCCAAGCACTGCATACCCCACAGACCGATGTCTGTACGATGCTTGTATCTCAACTGACGATAAACATACTCATCCTCCCAGTCCATCAGAAGCACACGGTTGTCTGAGTAACCGGTATTGATACCAACATGGTATTTGATATCCTTACCGATGCGGTCACGCCAGTTCAGAGAGAGCTCATAACCCCAGCTGTCCATCTCACCAAGGTTGGTGGAGGCACTCTGTGTACCGATGGTAGAAGCTATGTTCTGTGAGAGGTTGAGCAGCATCTGACGGTTCCACTCACGATAAGCGTCGAAGGTGACACTCAGCTTCTGGTTGATGAAACGAGCATCAAATCCGAAGTTGAACTTATAAGACTTATCCCAGTGTGCGTCACGGTTGACAGCGGAATTATTCTTGTTAATTGTAATACGGCTGCCTGAGTCGTTGTTTGTACCCTCACCAAACACAGTACCCTTGTTCTTGTCAAGAGCATATACCTGCATCCACTGCCATGGAGCAAGGTTATCACGTCCCGTAAGACCGAATGATGCGCGGAACTTCAAATAATCGATAAACTTAATATTGTCCTTAAACCAACTCTCCTCACTGATAGCCCAACCGGCACTTACAGCGGGGAATGTGCCCCAGTAGTTCTCCGGCGCGAACTTGGTAGAGGCGTCACTACGCAGCAAGAACTCAAAGAGATAACGGTCGGCGTAAGAGTAGTTGATACGTCCGATGTAAGACAGTGTACCACTCTCAGAGCGCTTGAAGTCTGTGGACATCTCACCCTGACCGGTATTAGACTGATAGTTGGTAAACTCAACAGGACTCTCCACCTGACCTTTCACAAACTCACTCTCTGCCTCGGATTTCTCTATTGAGAAGAGCGCACTGACATCGTGCTTACCAAACTTACGCTGATACTGAGCAGTAAAGTTAATCTGATAGTTGTCTGTGCGGACCATATTACGGGACAGGTAGTTACCATTGTTTGTGGTAATAGCGTTGAAGTTGGATGCTGCCAGATAGTCATACTCTTCCTCTGCTCCTGTCGGAGTGTACATGTGGTGACCGCTACCATAACGGTTGGTCATCTGATAAATAGTGTATGCGGAGCCATACTCATTGGTCTTAGAGGTGTTGATAGACTTAGAGTAAGAGAAACGCAGCTTTAAACCGTTCAACCACTTATTCCAGCCAAAGTCATAGTTGATGCTGGCATTGATATTGGTATTGTTGGTCATATTCTTAGAGAAGTCACCATTGTTCTGCAACACGTCGAAAGAGTAGTTCTGGTTCTGAACCCTCTGAGCGTTGCTCACGCCGTATGATGCTATAGGATAATCGTCAACATACTCTGGTATGTAGCGTGGACGTGTAAGCATCAGGTTGTAGTCTTTCTCATCACTTGAGCCACCCACCTTAAGCAGAGGCTTGTTCTTTTCACCATAGTCACCGCTGACGCTTAGGTTTGCTCCCAACCACTTGCTGATTTTCACATCAACACCAGCACGGTAGTTCCAGCGGTCGTAGTCGAGTTTGCCGAGGTTACCATCCTGATTGAAATAGCTGACGCTAGCGAAGTAGTTGACATTGTCTGTAGCGCCACTGATATTTACGCTATGCTTATGTGTGAAACCTGTCTCCCAGTATTTGTCAAGCAGGTCGTAGTTAAGATTCTTCATAGCCTCCAACTCGTCTGCCTGGAAGAGAGCTGTCGTATGGTTGAGTGATGTCACTGTGGGGTCAGCAGCTGCTATAGTGTTATACAGGCGTCCATAGTCGTAAGCGCTGAGCATCTTGGGGCGTGCCACCTCATCGGTGAAACCGAATGTGCCGCTATAACTGATGCGCGGTGCACCCATCTTACCCTTCTTTGTTGTTACGAGGATAACACCGTTTGCGGCACGCGCACCATAGACGGCTGCCGATGCGTCTTTCAGCACAGAGATGCTCTCCACCTCACTTGGGTCAAGGTTGTTGAAAGCCTCGGCACCGAGGTTCTGGTAAGTGTTACCTACCTTAACATCGTTAGGATAGATATATCCGTCGATAACAAACAGAGGCTGCTGTGCTGTTGAGCCAATCTCACCGAGGGAGTTGTCATCACGCACACTGATACGGGCATTCTCACCGGGACGTCCGTCACCGCCACTTACAGACAGACCATTTACAAGTCCGCTAAGTGTTGACGCAAGACCACCGGAAGAGAGGTCCTGTATGTCGTCCATCGGTACTGTACCCACAGAACCGGTCAGGTGAGCCTTTTTCTGTACGCCGTAACCCACTACCACTACCTCCTCGAGGTCAGTGTCAGAGTCCTCAAGTTTTACCTGGCCACCAGTGGTAACAACGTCCTTATATCCAATGTAAGACACAACAATCTTACCCTTGCCGGGATTCTCAATCTTATAATTACCATCAAGGTCGGTAATTGTTGCAATCTTAGTACCCTCCACTCTTACGGTGGCTCCGATAACGGGATCGCCATTCTCATCGATGACGGTTCCCTGCACCACATTATTCTGTGCAGAAGCCGCAACAGAGAAAGCGAGTGCTATACCGAGGGCAAGCGATTTTATCTTGATATTTTTCATAATTCTATGATTATTATATTAATGTGTTATATTACTCTGCCGTTGGCAACCAGCGTGGGTCACCGGTCTTATGTGCCACTTGTCCAGCACCGCTGATATGGAAGTCACCCTGTGCAGGATTTGCAAATACCGGATCTTCCTCAATCCATGTGCCGGAGAGGTCATATTCATGGCTTCCATCATCCTTTACATCCTGGAATGTGCCGTCAGCATTCATATATGTGTTGTAGTTGAAGAGCACATGTGGCTGATTCTGCTTTCCATGAAGGAAACGACGTGGAACGCTGCCCTTTGTAGAGCAGTCAACGAAAATACAGTTCTGTATCTCCCACCAGGAGTAATCCTTACCAGCCATACCGTTGTAGTTACCCCACTCACCCTGATTCCATCCAATGTGGTAGAATGTGCTGTTGTTGTAGGCTACCTTGTTGCCCACACCTTTGGCGTATGACTCATCGGTATATACATCAACGACGCGGTCCATGCCTGATTGATAGAAATAATAGATATCACCCGTACAGTCAGGACTCTCATAGAATGTTGAGTTTGTTATGCTCAGCTCATTGATATGACCACCCTTATTGGTCCATATAACACCTGCCTTGATATCTGTTGACGGAGTCAGGTGAACAACACAGTTGTCTATTACGAGATTCATCACGCAGGTCTTAACCTTGTTATCCCAGAAGAAGTAACCGTCAACATTGTCGAAGTTACAGCTTGCAATCTGTATCGGTTGTTCTATAACCGGACCTTCCCATTTGTAAAGTGTTGGGTTAATCGATGCTGCTGATGCCACTGTTGTCTCCTTACTGAAACCGAACACACCGTTCTTGCCGCCAAGCGTATTGTTGACATCAAAGTCAATGTATTTGATACCCATCGGAGCCGTTGTCATTATGCAGGCGCCTTCTGCAGTAAAGAGCACCTTGGCATGATTGCTCTTACTGTTGGAGCGTAGCGTTACATGATATCCATCAAAATCCAGTGGAGCACTGATGTAATACTGTCCGCCAGCCTCAAGGTCGTAGTTAACGTTCTCCATGAGAGCCTGTTCGGGAATTGGGTTCTCAGCAAAATACTGGTTGAGGTCTGTTCCTGCTGCATCGGCCGGAATAGTAGCATACGTCGGCGTGAAGGTAGAGAATGACTTTACCACCACCTCACCTGTGCCATGGTTGTCCTTTTCCGGGTTATCCACGACAGAAAAAGTGAGTTTGTAATTAACATCCTCCTCACGGTCTGTCTTGTAGGAACATCCGTCCACAAAGACGTTGTCCAGAATGGGGGCCTCCGGGTTCGACTCGTCGATAAGCGTCAGCTGGTAGCCTTTAGCACCCAATACCACTGGCCACGAGATCGACTGCGTCTTTCCGTCGGCGCTGGGTGTGATGACGATCTCCTCTTCCGTCGGCACTTCGAGGGTAATCCCCGATGGCGACTCAAAATTCTCATCATCAAAACCATCTACCGCACATGAAGTCACCATCATCGCCCCCACGCCCATCAGTGTGAGTCCGATAAAGTAACTTCGTGATAATGAATGATTTTTCTTCATAAATTTAAGTTTTTAGTTTAACAAATAATTATTCTTTAATTCTTTTATCTTCAATCTTTAAACACTTCTTTCAGGTATGTCACGTTGTTTCCGAAATTATATCTCACGTCCTTCACTCTGTTAGCGTCACGGCTGCGTTCCACAACAAGCCAGCCGCTCCACCCCATCTTATCGAGTACACGTTTTATTGCGGGTAGATTGATTTTCCTGTCATCACGCAGGTTGACACCATCGGTATTGGAGGCATGGATCTGTGCGATATTCTTTCTGCCAAGTATCTTCAGTTCCTTAGGGATATCCCACCCGTTGTCGGTGGCATCCTGAAAATTATAGTATATCTTTATGCCCTTGCTGCCAACCTCACGTATCAGGCGCTTACTCTCCTTTGCCGGCAAAGCGGTACGTATGGCAAACACCACACCATTGGCAACAGCCATCTGACCAGCCACCCTAAGTCGTTTCACAAGCTCTTCACGCTCAGCGCCCGGTTTCTTCCAACCGTCACCACAACCGCCAAGGGGCAGAAACGCCACTTTACTGCCAAAGAGATGCATAGTGTTAATGCAATCCTCAAGCAGTTCACGGTAGTTGCCGCGTCGGATGAAATTCTGTGCGAAGAAACCGCTCATGGCGATTGATGGCACCTCTATGCCAAGGCTGTCGGCTGTATGCTTGAATTTAGCAGCCTCCATAGGGTCGCGCATTTTATTGTCAAACAGCACTCTCTGCCCCAGTGGTCCCATATCCATCTCCACGCCGTGAGCCCCGATGTCTTTAGATAGCGCAAACTCCCCCAGTTTCTGTCGTTTTAGCATCATCCAGTCACAAGCAGCCACAGAATACCGTCTTGCCGTCTGCGCCATGGCAGGCAACAAGGTCAGCGAGAGTAGGCATAAGGCTACAACGAGTTTCTTTGAATGTTTAGTCATTAATAGTAAAAAAAGTAGAAGTCAACTTTAAAAAACAATATTGTTGGCACAAAGATATAAACATTTTTTTAATAATCAAAAAAATTACATAAAAAAAACCTATTTTTGCTGAGAAAAATAGGTTTTTTACTGATTTTTACCCGAAAAAGTGTAAAAAATACAATTTTAAGGCTGTATTTCGTTACAATATTTCTCAATATTGGTATATCCGTCTCCTGAGAAGTCACCATTTGCGTCATCGGAATTGTTGGGATCTAAGCCATGAGCCACCTCCCATTCATCTGGCATTCCGTCATTATCGGTATCCGTTCTCGGAGTACCACTTGCATACTCAGGCAGTCCCCCAACCTGTCGTATATCTGTGATAATCCCCT
>JAGDAU010000209.1 GCA_017959365.1 Prevotella sp. | reverse complement strand
CTTAATCGCCGAAGGCGACAACTTTAAATTATTAATTCTTAATCGCCAAAGGCGACAACTATTAATTCTTAATTCTTAATTTTTAATTCTATTATGACCTTCGGCATCTTTGGATCATTGGTAATGATCAGCACGCGCGGACGCATCTTCGACTGCATCACCTCCTTGGTAATCATCGTTATCTTCATCTTCGCTTTGCCTTTGGGCAACAGCTTACTCTTGTCCAAACTGATCTGCACACCCGGAGTGAACACCTGCATAGAACGGATCTCAAGGAGTTTGTTACCACGGTTCTCGATCTCAAGCTCTGCCTTAACCTTCTTTTTCTTACCCACATTGCCGAAGTCAACCTCCGTTTGTGAGATAAAGAATTGTGGACGGTGTGCCAACTGCGCCTCCGTCTGGGCATAGAACTGCGGCAGTTGGATTACAGAGACTGGTATCTCCTTGTCTTCAGACACCTTGTCTGACTGCGACTCACCAAGGTATATAGAGGTCTGAGTAAGACCGAAGGTGCGTAGCTTACGGGAGTCGAGCGTCAGCGTTGCTGTGGCCTTACCACCTGGAGGCACCGTGGCGGGTGTTACTGTACCCGTCAGGAAGTCTGGCAGATGCATCAGTATCGGCGTTACGGTGTTCTGGGTCTCGTTGAGTATCTGTATCGTCTTGGTTGGTGTGTCACCACGGTTGACATCATCAAACATCAGCTCCTCACAGTCAACACTCAGGTTGCCTAATTTATACGGGTAACTGCCGTCATACGATACGGTCTGCTTACCGGCGTCAGCTACTACCACACCTTTAAACCAAAGTAAAGTAGGTTCTGTGCGCCCTCTCTCGTATATGGCTATATACTTGTCGAAATGACCTAACTGTGCGGCGTCATACACAGCAGACACCACCGTCTGCTGCTGTGGTTGGATTGCGCCGTGCGAATACTCTACTGTAGCACATCCGCAACTCACCTCCGCCTTGTCGATGGCAGCAGTGATACCACCCTGGTTAACCATAGTAAACTCTGCTTTTACGGGTTGACGGTACATCACATTACCCAGGTTGATAACACTATCCTTTGGCACCAGTCCCTGAGCCTTTGCCGACATAACGGCAAGAGCAAGAAATGGCAATATAATCAGTTTTCCTTTCATCACTATTTAGTCTATATCACCGCATGGTGATTATTCCTCATATCAAAATTTTCTGCAAATGTACAAAGAAAAAATGGTAATGCCAAATAAATACATTATTTTCTAATCGTCAACTCGCCAACAGGTAAAAAATCTACAGACTGTGGTGGGGGCTAAGTCATCATTCCAGCAAACAATCAATACTGCCCCACATAATCATCTATATAGTAACCACCCTGACGTTTCACAAGCCTCACCTTGACAGTGCCAGGCTTCCCATAGTCAGACATACGCACATTGTACCAGCCGTTACCGGCAGGCGTTATCTTCAGTGTCCTGCGCATCCCGTTTGTATCGGCGTCGTTACCACCTATTCTGAACATCCACCACGCAAAGCACGGACCTTGCTCACATTCATAATCAAAGTCATTCACGAGTTTGCGGAACGCCTTGTCTGTAAGTCGCTTAGAGTAGTATTTCTCCCACTTCCCCCAGTTCTCTGTCAGAATAAAGTTCTTATAGAAAGCGGTAAGAAACGCCACACCTCCATCCGACTGCTCACAAGCCTCCACACCAATGACAGCACCACGGTCATCACTCGTCACAACACCATTAACAGGTGCGCCAAACGCAGCCACAAAAGACAGCTGGCACACAAAAACAAACAATAGTCTTCTCATAATCATATAGCATTATAGGTTAAAACTGGCAGCAAAGATAACCAAAAATATTAATACTACAAAAAATGATATTAGAAAAGAACTGTGTTCGTCATATAATTATCCAAGTTTAGTCAGATATTGCCAGGCACGGAGATATTTCCGTAACCGCGCAACGTCTTCATCTTTTATTTCTTTCAATCTTCGAATATCCATATTGTCTTCTATGTCGGCAATCTTTACCTCCCTGCCAATGGCATTTTCAGCCGCTCTACACACGAAGTCCTCATAGTTCTCTCCCTCATGTTTCGTTACAGACAATATTGCATTCATGATTTCTTCAGGGAACCCCTCGCTTCTCAGATAATCTACCGTTACGTCAGTATCTTCAATAGTGTCATGGAGCAGAGCAACAATTTTTGCCCTTGGGTCTTTGCACCTCTCAGCCACACGTATTGGATGCATAACATACTCACGTTCCGACTTGTCTTTCTGTCCTTCATGCGCGCGGATAGCAATCCGCAGGGCATGGTCATATAATTCGTTCCAGTTCATTTTTTGAATCTTTTCTCCAACCATAATCG
>JAGDAU010000208.1 GCA_017959365.1 Prevotella sp. | reverse complement strand
TAAAAGTTATTTATTTTGTATTTCTCTCGTTTAATCGTAACTTTGCAACCATTGAAATATTAAAAATCATAATATCATGAATAAGATTTATAAAGGACATATCATTTTCACGAAGGAGAAAGACCATTTTGAGGTATTAGAGAACGGCTATGTGGCAGTAGGTGATGACGGGCGCGTTATCAACGTGGCAACAGACCTGAAGGCACTAAGCGACCAATGCCCAGACGCCGAGATTGTTGACTTCGGTGACAAGTTGCTGATACCCGCCATGAACGACGTTCATGTACACGCCTCGCAATATCGCAATCAGAGTATAGCCATGGACTTAGAGTTGCTGCCGTGGCTGCAGAACTACACCTTCCCGGAGGAGATGAAATATGCGGACACCAAGTATGCTGAGAGGATGTACCGACGTTTTGTCAATATCCTGTGGCGGTTCGGCACCATGAGAGCATGTGTCTTTGCCACTATACATACCGAGAGCACCCGACTGCTGATGCATCTCTTCCAAGAGGCAGGTATGGGGGCTTTGATAGGCAAGGTGGCAATGAACCGTAACTGCCCGGAGGGGCTGTCGCAGTCGGTGGATGACACTGTGGCTGGCTACGAGGAGCTGATAGCAGAGTTCGGAGGCAACACCGACGCCTTAGTGCGCCCGATTGTCACACCGCGCTTCATACCGTCATGCACACCGGAGATGCTACGCGCCTGTGGCGAGCTGGCAGCCAAATATCAGATGCCGGTGCAGTCGCACCTCTCAGAGAACAAAGACGAGATAGCCTTAGTGCAGTCATTAGAGAAGGACAGCACCTGCTATGGCGATGCCTACAACCGCTATGGTCTCTTCGGACAGACACCCACCGTCATGGCACACTGCGTATGGACAGATGGCGAGGAGTTGGAGCTGATGAAACAGAATGATGTCATGGTGGCACACTGCCCCTCATCAAATTTCAACGTGGCATCGGGCATGGCCCCCATCCGCAAGTTCCTTGACAACGGTCTGCGTATAGGCCTGGGCAGCGACATCAGCGCCGGCCACGACCTTAATATCTTCCGTACGTTAGTATATGCCATACAGGTGAGCAAGATGTACTATCAGCAGAATCACAACCAGCCGTTCCTAACCCTGTCGGAGGCATTCTGGATAGCCACCAAGTCGGCGGGTACCCTCTTCGGCAAGGTGGGCAGTTTCGAGCCGGGCTATGAGTTTGACGCTCTCGTCATCAACGACCACGACCTTAATCATGACAACTACTCTCTTCTCAACCGCTTAGAGAGATACATCTATATCGGCGATGACCGCCAGATAGAGCACCGCTTCTGCCGTGGCAGGGAAATCGCAGAGCCAAGGTATTGAGGTTTAGTTTCGCATTCGCTAAACTTATTGGTTTAAAGTTGAAAGTTGATTCAACGGGAACGTTAACGTTAACGGGAACTATTTTCAACGGGAACCGTTGATGAATTAATAGTTAAAACTTAAGATTTAATAGTTGTCGCTGTGCGATTAAGAATTTAAAATTAATAATTCTTTCAATAGGAACGGGAACTTAGTAAATTGAAAGTTGAAAATTGAGATCCCGAAACAACGAAAACTAATTAACATAAAACATAAAACACAAAACATAAAACATAAAACATACAACACAAAACACGAATGTAATTCACTTTCAACTTTCAACATTAAACTTTAAACCAATAAGTTGAGCGCAGGCGAAACTTGAAAAATATTTCACTATTGCACTATAAAAATTATATTATGGCAAATAAACTGTGGGAGAAGAATTTTGAGGTGAATGCCGAGATAGAGCGTTTCACTGTGGGAAAGGACCGTGATATGGACTTATACCTGTCAAAATATGACGTGTTAGGATCCATGGCGCATATCACGATGCTTGAGTCAATAGGTTTGCTCAGTAAAGACGAGTTGGAGCCTTTAATAGAGGAACTGAAGAAAATATATGCTGAGTGCGAGAACGGCAATTTTGTCATAGAAGACGGAGTGGAGGATGTACACTCGCAGGTGGAACTGTTGCTGACCCGACGCTTAGGCGATGTGGGAAAGAAAATACACAGCGGCAGATCACGCAATGACCAGGTGCTCTTGGACCTTAAGCTGTTTACCAGAGCACAGCTGAGGGAGATCGTGACGTTGACGTATGAGCTCTTTGGGGAGCTGACGGCTAAGAGTAATCAATACAAGGATATCCTGATGCCGGGATATACCCACTTGCAGGTGGCTATGCCAAGCTCTTTCGGACTGTGGTTTGGGGCATACGCCGAGAGCCTTGCCGATGATATGCTTTTCCTGCAGGCAGCGTTCCGCATGACCAACCGCAATCCCTTAGGCTCTGCTGCAGGCTATGGCTCCTCGTTCCCCCTCAACAGAACCATGACCACCGAGTTGCTGGGGTTTGACAGCATGAACTACAATGTGGTGTATGCCCAGATGGGACGCGGTAAGATGGAGCGTAATGTAGCGTTTGCCCTCGCCACCGTTGCCGGCACGCTGGCAAAGCTGGCTTTTGACGCATGTCTTTTTAACAGTCAGAACTTCTCCTTCGTCAAACTGCCGAAGGAGTGTACTACCGGAAGCAGTATCATGCCACACAAGAAAAACCCGGATGTCTTTGAGTTGATACGCGCCAAGAGCAATAAGATACAGAGTCTGCCACAGCAGGTGATGATGATTATGAACAACCTGCCGAGCGGATATTTCCGTGACCTGCAGATAATAAAGGAGGTCTTCCTGCCTGCTTTTGACGAACTGAAAGACTGTCTGCGGATGACGGCGTATATCATAAACCGTATGGATGTGAACGAGCATATACTTGATAATCCCATCTATGACCCGATGTTCTCCGTTGAGCGTGTCAATAACCTTGCCGCACAGGGTATGCCTTTCCGTGACGCATATAAGACGGTGGGCCTGGAGATTGAGGCTGGCACCTTTAAGGCAGACAAGGAGATACACCATACCCATGAGGGCAGTATCGGTAACCTGTGTAATGACCGTATCACCGAACTTATGGATAGCACAATGGCTGACTTTGGTTTTGAGAAGATTGATAAGGCAGAGAACAAATTGCTCGGACGATGAAAGATATAACTAAAGTACTGTTTGCGCTGCTTGTGCCGCTGACAATGTTCTCGTGCGGTGACAGCGAGTATGAGTACACTACTCACGTGTGTTATTTCGTCTTTGATAACAGCACACATCAGGATCCTACATTGGCAACGGCAATGAATGCCTCTGCCCCCGGCGTCTTCTGTGTGTGTACGATAGCCTACCGTAACGGAGCCACGTATTTTGACTTCAAGAATAATCAGGGCAACTCCAGTTCGCAGCTGGCAGACGCCATAGACCAGCGGCGCACACAGCTGTTAGGATATAACGGCGGACTGATTGTGGGTTACGGAAACCTTAGTAGCCCCATGACATTCTACGCCTTCGACCGCGAGTGTCCAAACTGTTTCTCGCCAGATGCGTTGCCTATGAAAAGCTACCCCTTGAGCATATCGTCAGCAGGTATTGCCACATGCGCAAAATGCAAACGGGAGTACAATATGAATATAGGTGGTATCATATCCAGCGGTGACAAAGGCAATAAGATGACCCGCTACCGTGGTAATACTACAGGACCATACGGGGTGTTGACTGTGAATTAACCTCATAACCTCACAACCTTATTTATACCCTCTCGCCTAACTCATGGTAAAACTGCTCAATGATAGCAAGCATATCATTGGGCAGATATGTGAATGCGCGTTTTACGATGTCTTCCGGGATGGGGTAGTGAGCCTCAGCTATAGAACCGGCTATGGCTGCCTTGGTATCGGTGTCGCCATCGCATAACACCGCAAGGCGTACCGTCTCCTCGAAACTGCTGGCGTCTAAGAAACAGCGTATCGCCATGGGAACCGTCTCCTGGCAAGTGGCGTCGAAATGTCCTACGGAGCCGATACGAAGGATGTCTTGCATCGGTGGTATGGTATAGCCGAAGAATTTCTTGACCTTATCTTCCAACTCTTCCTTGGGAATACGGACGTTGCGGAGCCAGTAAATCATCTCTGCGGTACACTGCGCACCCTTGATACCTTCCGGGTGGTTGTGGCTCACCTCAGCGCTTTTCTTCGCCTCCTCAAGGATAATGTCATAGTCATCATAGAGCCATCCCACCTGGCTGACCCTCATGGCAGAGCCGTTGCCGCAGCTGTCATTGGGTTGCGGGTCATCGCTGTGGATCCATTGCCAGAACCTGTTGCCATAGCCACCCATGGGGTTGTCATAGCGCAGGCACCACTCTATGAGTGATTCTTTGTATGTCTTGCCGTTGAGTATAGCGTCTGCCACGGCTATGGTGCAGATGGTGTCATCAGTATATGAACACTCGTCTGTAAACAGTTTGAACTCTTTCTGTGGCGGTGCTCCAAACTCAAATCGTGAACCAACGATGTCGCCTATTATCGCTCCAATCATTTTTTTGTGTTTATATAATCAGTTGTAAATGTTTCTCTATAGGTATGCCACGGTTTTTGTCGGCATTGTCTTTGTTGATATCTATCAGATGTCTTACAACATCCATTGCCTTACGGGTGCTGTCAATAAGAAGCCTGTCAGAAAGCAGATTGCCGATAAGCACGGCAGAGAAGAGGTCGCCAGTGCCGGGGAAGTGAACGGGAATCTCGCTATATGGCAAGATGAAGTACTTATTGTCAAAATGGTTGTAGCCCACTACGGAAGTTTGTCCGTCAACGCATATACTCGTGATAAGCACAGACTTGGAACCAATCTGTCGCAAGGCGTCAATTAAGCGGTGTGCCTCATCAGCCGTTACTCCATTAGCGTTAAATGGAGTGTCTGTAAGGAAACACGCTTCGGTATAGTTGGGGTAAGTGAGGTGTGCCACGCTTAGCATCTCGCGCATAGACCGTATGGTGGCTGGTGTTACACCGTTATACAACTTACCCTCATCACCCATTATAGGGTCAACGAAGATTGTCGTTCCTTCGGCAGCCTGCTCCTGACAATATTGGGATATTATGCCAGCCTGCCTCTCAGAGGATATAAAACCTGTGGCTATGGCATCGAAATGAAACCCTAACTCTTTCCATACGGGAAATACACCCTGGATATAATCCGTAGTGTCAAGGATATTGAATTTACCATAGTCTAAGGTGTTGCTCACAAGCGCTGTGGGAAGGTTGTAAACAGGATGACCCATATACGACAATACAGGCAACATGGCAGCTGTTGCCACCTTGCCATAACCAGCCACATCATTTATCAGAAGTATTTGTTTGGTCATTGTTTTAAATAAAAGTAAGGAACCGGAGAAAACCCCAAAGTCCCCTGAAGTTGATAAGGATGATTTTTTATTAAAATCGGGCGGATTATTATTGGTAATCCGCCCGAATATAATAGTCTATTGCACTATTGCATCTATTGCACTATAGTATCTATTAGCGCAGTTTCTTGAAACCGTAAGCGGCAGCGTCGCCAAGCTCCTCCTCAATACGGATCAGCTGGTTGTACTTAGCCATGCGGTCTGTGCGGCTCATAGAACCGGTCTTGATCTGACCACTGTTAGTAGCCACGGCGATGTCAGCGATTGTGGTGTCCTCTGTCTCACCGGAACGGTGGGAGGTAACAGTAGTGTAACCATGACGGTGAGCCATCTCGATAGCGTCGAGAGTCTCGGTGAGAGAGCCAATCTGGTTAACCTTGATAAGGATAGAGTTGGCAGCACCCATCTTGATACCCTTCTGCAGGAAGTTCACGTTGGTAACGAAGAGGTCGTCACCCACGAGCTGGCAGCGATCGCCAATGCGCTCGGTGAGCTTAACCCAGCCTTCCCAGTCGTTCTCATCGAGACAGTCCTCGATAGAGTCAATAGGATACTTGTTGAT
>JAGDAU010000207.1 GCA_017959365.1 Prevotella sp. | reverse complement strand
TTTGCCGTCAACCATGATAATCTTTGTGTGGTGGAACCCCGGCTGGTAAATCCAGACCTCCGCTCCGCGCTTCATCAGTTTGTGGGCGTTATAGAATCCGCAGTCTGGTGACAGCATGATATCACATTTTTCTGAAAGCATTATCTCTACTCTCACACCTCTCTTAAGCGCATTTTTCAATGCTTTTTTTAAGCATGGTGTGAGGGTGAAATAGGGTGATATAATCTTTATGCTATCTTGAGCGTCATTTATGGCGTTAACGTAGAAAGAGCGCATCATGTCCTGCGTCCTGTGAGGCTCACGGTTGGCGATACCCACCATCTTCATCCCGGCAGTGGGGGAGGAGTCTTGTTTCAGACCTGTGAAATAGCTCCTGTCGGTGTACGGACTGCAGTAGTATTTCGCGCCGCTGATATTCTGGCCTGTAACCCTGTTCCACATTGCAATAAAGATTTTCTGCAGAGAGTTAACCTCCGTACCCTCGATGCGGCAGTGCATGTCGTTCCATTCACCCACCATGTCAGTGCCAGTGATATAATAGTCTGCCACATTCATACCACCGGTGTATGCGATACGTCCGTCTATGACGACTATCTTGCGGTGGTCACGGTTGAAGAATGTCTGCAGCCATGGGAATACGACATCCTTGTATGGATATATCTCTATACCGTTAGCTCTTAACTCTTTCAAATGTCTTTTTTTCAGTGGACGGTTATTGGAGAAATTGCCGAAACCGTCGTATAATGCCCGTACCTCCACGCCTTCACTTGCTTTCTTTTTGAGAATGTCAAACAACAGTCCTGCTATGGAGTCGTTGCGGAAATTGAAATACTCTAAGTGAACGCTGCTCTTTGCCAGGCTAACCGCCCTCAGCAGGTCATCGAACTTCTCATGTCCGGTCTTGAGCAATGTGACGTTGTTGTCGTGGGAGAAAGTAACCCCTTTCTCCCTCATCTGTGCCACCAGCAGGCTGTCGGCACGTTGTGCCGACATATATGCGCTGACAAGAATGGCGGAAAGTAACAGTAGTAATTTTCTCATATCATGCAGCTATAGTGATCTACCACTCCCAGCAGACGGTTGTCCTTACTTACAACGAGCACGCTGTGCACCTTGTTCTTATGCATGATACGTTGTATCTCTGTTATCTTTGTTGTCGGAAGGACGCTCTTTGGCTCCCTTGTCATGATGTCACAGACAGTCTTGTTGAAGAAGTCCTCCTTCCAGTGCTCCATGGCACGGCGTATGTCTCCATCGGTGATGATACCTGTTACACGACCGTCGCTGTCGAGGCTTACACCCAGCCCCAACTTCCCTCTGCTCACCTCGATGATGGCGTCGCCAAGGCGCATGGAAGCCGGTATTATAGGCATATTGTCGGAGCGCATCACGTCGCGGGCTGTTGTAAGCAGTCGTTTGCCTAACTCACCGCCTGGGTGGAACTGCGCAAAGTCTTTTGGTCTGAAGTTCCTCACCTCCATGAGAGCCACTGCAAGGGCATCGCCCATGACAAGTGCTGCGGTGGTGCTGCTTGTGGGTGCGAGATTTAACGGGCAAGCCTCTTTCTCAACCCTCACCTTAAGGTGGATGGTGGAGTATTTGGCGAGCAGGGAGTCGGGGTTGCCGCTCATGCCTATGATAGGCACCTTCTGGTGCAACAGTTGAGGTATGAAGCGCAGGAGCTCGTCCGTCTGCCCGGAGTTGCTCAGCGCCAATACCACATCATCCTGTGTCATCACGCCGAGGTCGCCGTGATAGACGTCCAATGGGTTGATGAAGAATGCTGGTGTGCCGGTGCTGGACAGCGTAGCGGCAATCTTCGCTCCTATGTTACCGCTCTTTCCCACTCCCGTCACAATCACCTTCCCCTTGCAGTGTAGCAGCATCTCCACAGCACGGTCAAAACTGTCGTCAATCTGTGATATCAGGTCGATGAGAGCCGCTGCCTCTTCTTTGATGCAGCGTATGCCGTAGTCACGGCAGTGGGCGAGTCGTTCTGCTTGTTTATCGTTATTCATCTGTTAAATATCCGTTTTTTAACTTGCAAAGGTATAAACAAATATGGTAATAAACAAAAAATCATCCCAAATTGTTGATAATTAAAAAAAATAAGGTACTTTTGCGGTG
>JAGDAU010000206.1 GCA_017959365.1 Prevotella sp. | reverse complement strand
CATACTTGTTGAGCATGAGGTATGACGGATAGACCTTAACATCCAGACCCTCACCGAATGAGTAACGGCGCTCAACAAGGGACAACGGACTCTTTACAAACACCCTGATCTTTCCAAAACCATAGACACCACGTTCCGTAGGCCTTAACTGATATGTGATGATTTTTGTGCCTCGTTTAGGTATATCAGCATGGAAATTAATGTCACGACGCTGAAACACAAATGGTATCTCGTCAATAGTGTCGGTTGCGACAGCAAACGGATAGTCACTGACAAGGGTGATGCGTATGTCCTTGTCATCACCATTGGAGAAACGGTCAGAGCAATGGCGTTCTGCCTTCATACCTTTCCTCTTAAGATATAATAGCAGAATATCTACCACTACAGCAATGGCGAGCAGCCACGTAAGCCACTGTCCGATAACAAACAGCGGATGCCATACGTAGCCAAAAGCCAATATCACCACAATGGCCACAACAACAAAATAAAATCTCCTTGTCAGAAACACAATCAATAAATATAATTATTCAAGTTTCGCATTCGCTCAACTTGTTGGTTTAATGTTTAATGTTGAATGTTGAAAGTCGAAAGTGAATTTCTAATTCTTAATCGCGCAGCGACAACTATTAAGTTTTAATTCATCAGCCGTTCCCGGTCCCGTTATTAAATTCGTTCCTGTTGAAATTTGTTCCCGTTAACGTTAACGTTCCCGTTGAAATCACTTAGGGACCTCCACCTTATCTATCAGCCGCATAGCAACCTTCAGTGGTGTATAGCCCTCCATCTCAGCCTCTGCGGTAAGCATGATACGGTGTTGTATGACCGATGGTGTCACCCACTTGATATCCTCAGGAGTAACAAAGTTACGCCCTTGCAATAAGGCGTAAGCCTTAGAAGCCTGCATGATAGCCACTGACGCACGTGGTGAGGCGCCGAGGTAAACGGCTTTGCTCACACGGGTCTGCTGCACTATGGTGGCAATATAAGTCATCAGCGAAGGCTCGATAAACACCGATGTCATATAGCCGCGCATACGCAACAGCTCTTCCTTGCTTATCACCGGCTTCACATCTTCGATCTTGTTAAATGCCGCCTTCTGGTGGTGGCGTTGCAGTATCTGCACCTCTTCATCCAACGACGGATAATCAACAGTCACCTTAAACATAAACCTGTCCAATTGCGCCTCAGGAAGACGATAGGTGCCCTCCTGCTCCACTGGGTTTTGGGTTGCGATAATGGTGTATAAGTCGCCCATACGCCGGCTGACACCGTCAATGCTTACCTGTCTCTCCTCCATAACCTCAAAGAGGGCTGCCTGTGTCTTTGCCGGCGCACGGTTTATCTCATCCACCAGCACCATGTCTGCAAATACCGGTCCCTCATGGAAGTCAAACTCAGAAGTCTTCATATTAAACACCGTTGTACCCAACACATCACTTGGCATGAGGTCAGGGGTAAACTGTATCCTACTGAAACGAGCGTCTATGAGACGTGCCACAAGACGTGCCATCAGAGTCTTTGCCACACCCGGCACACCCTCAAGGAGCACATGACCGTCGGCGAGCATAGCCGTCAGCAACAAATCAACAGTAGCACTCTGCCCCACTATCACGGAGCTGATGCTCTGCTTCAGTCGCATTATCCTCTCACTGAACTCCCGCAGGTCCACCTGCTGCGTTACCTGCTGAGCGGGTTGCTGTATTGTCTGTTTTTCCAGTTCCATATCCATATTTCTGTTTTTATATCTTAGATGAAATGTTATTTATAATATCAATATATCTGTGCAACTGCTGGTCGGTGATGCTGTCAGCATCTCCCAGCCGGTCTATAGCAGACAGTTCCTGTAGCCATTGCTTTACCATCTGAGGCGGTTCGCCTGTATATGCCGCTATGGTATCAATATTCTGAACTAACTCATACTCAACACTCAGGTCCACCATCAGTTTGCGTCTGAGGTTTTCCTTTAGATAGCCGTATGCCTTTTTCACAAGATCCACATTGTCGTGTTTCTGGAAATACAGCGTGCCTATCAGTTTTACGAACTCCAGAGAGTAGTTTTGCGGCGGATTAACTACGGGAATGGCTCTCTGCCTGCGTCTGGCTGTAAAGATCATAAAGAGCAGTATTGTCAGCAGTCCGAGATACAACGCCCATTTCAACGGCGGCTGTTTGATGATATATCTCAATGGCGATTCACCGCCGTTAGCCATTTGTGCTTTGTCAAGGTATGCCTGCGTGCGTACCACCGGCAGGTTGTCGCCCAATGACATCAGGCGGAATGTGAGCGGACTCATTGTCTTGTCTAAGACACCATAATTAGTCAGCAACAATGGCAGGCTAACAAAGATGAGACGTCCCTTCCCGCATCGCTTATGTACGGCATACCTGTATCTTGTCTTAACACCATTATAGTTTACCTCATCCCTTACCACAACACTATAGTAACTGTTGAGGCAGATCTCAAGTGAGTCATCATAATTAGCTTCTATCGTAGAAGATGAGATAGGAGTACTCAGACTCCATTCAGCCTTGGGATACCTGCCCTTTAGCCAGGTGAGGTAATTGTATGAGTTTTGACTATTCCGCATATAAGTCAGGAAATATGAAGGGCTTAAATAATCCATCACTTCTATCATCAGATTTTTCTCCGCAAAGGCCTTCATCTTTTTATCATCACCGTTATACCCATAGTCAAACGAGCTTGTCGCAATCATGATGTTACACCCTTTGTCAAGCAGGTTCATGGCAGACATCATATCAATGTCGTTAGGGTTGAATTCCTCACACAGCACAAGTATGGTATGAGGTTTAAATCCCTTGTCAACGGAGAACTCATAGAAGGTCTTGTCATCCACCTTGTATCCCTTAGGCATGGATTTAGCCATCAGACTGTCGAAGAGCATGCAGCCGAAAGGCTGATTGCTGCTGGCAAGGAAAGTGGGCTGCCAGTTGTATGATGCCGGCATACGTAAATGCGCGATAAACATTACCACGAGGAATGCCACCACGAATAAGAAATAGACCTTACGGCTGTTCATGGTTTACCTCCTTTCCCGTGATATTGTTATACCAGCCCACCATATCATCATAGTCTGCCGATGTGGGATGAAAACCTCCATATCTAACCCTTACGAAACGGTCGGTCATCAGACGGAACGCCTCCAGATTAACCTCCGTCACATATTGTGTAGGCGTTTTATATATCTGCCATTTTATGCGGTCTGCGTCT
>JAGDAU010000205.1 GCA_017959365.1 Prevotella sp. | reverse complement strand
GTAGAGTTGGTAACTGAAATAGTCGGTGCTGTGCTTCCCTTAGTGAAGTCGATGGTTGTAACATCACCAGCAACCTCTACAAGACAGTTGTCAATGTTGAATTCTGTAAACACATAGTTCTTACTGTTGCTAAAGAAGAATGCTGTCTTAAGCCCCTTAACGGTAACGCCAGAAACATTGAATATAGCCTCTGTCCATTCTGTGGGACTCTCTAAAGCTACCATCTGGATGAATGGAGCCTCAAGAGCTGAAGCGTCAACTGTAGCGCCTTCACCGTTGATGGTAACATTTGCAGGAGCCTCAATAGACTGACTTGTGGTGTAGCTTGCACCTGCAGTAAGGTTGATAGTAATATCACCTACAATATTACCAGCGTCTGTGATTGTCTGTTTCTCAGCAGCCACGAGAGCTCCGAGGTCACCGTCTGCCGGAGAAATCTCGATGTCAACAACCTGCGGCTCAACAACAGCCTGAACTTTCTTGTAGAACGCAGTGCGCGTGCCCTTTATGTTAGCGTTGACAGATCCATAGCAACGCCAATCCATGTTGTTTACATACACACCGATATAACGGGTCCGTAAGACGTTCTTCAGATAGTTTGAACCATTCTCATTTGCCTCTATAACAAAGGCTGTGCCTTCACCATCACCAACACGTATTCCGTTATTGTCACTTATACAATAGAGAGAGTCTGTCTCGTTCTTCGCAAACTTGACGGCGCCTTCATCCTCGACGTATGTCCATGGAGTTGTGCTTTCAACTGCAGAAGTAATCTTTGTTCTGTCCTCGTTCAATGTTATATCAACACCTGCAGGACCTTTATTGCCTTCCCATGTGTTTGGAAGAGCTATGAGGGTTGCTGTGTCAGCAATAACCACGATGTCGCCTGACAGAAGGTCAGCGGGCTCAGTAAGTACCCACTCCTCATCCCCAGCAGGCTCTATTGATGTGGCCTTGAATGTAGCGCTTACCGTTACATTCTGTGCGGGCATCTCAAACTGATCGTCTGTCACCTGGATGTTAGTCTGGTCATCGCCAGTAACGGTGATAGCGTCAACCTCAAAGCCAGCGTCTGGAGTAGCGGATACAGAAATCATCTCACCCTCGGCAGCCTCTGACTTGCTCACATCTACAGAACCATTCTGAATACCATCAGCAACGGTAACGGTGAATGTGACTGGGGTATCATCAACTTCTCGCACAACCTTAATAAGAGTTAAGTTAGTGCCAGTGTTACCATCACGCCCAAAGAACAGTGAGTCTGCATCAGCCTCAAGGGTATAACTCTGTTCAACGGGTTCGTCTGAAACAAGACGACCATTGATAAAGTCGGCAAACGTTTTTAATGTTGTCATATTACCCTCAGCGTCCTTCGTGAAGAGTACTGCTGTACCACGCTTAGTTTCATCAGTGTTATTGATGACTCCTGCTATGGTGACGACATCACCCTCTTTGAAACCACCATCCACCGCCAACTTAATGCTGTTACCATTGTAGGCACCTTCTGTTGTATAGCCATTCTTCAGGGTTAAGCAATCAACAGAAGTTGTGTTCGTGTAAATCTTTACCGTACCCGAAGTTGTGGTACCAGAGATTGAGATACCCGAAGTACTTGTCGGATAGTCAATCAACGTCGTTGTCTCTGTCATTAATCCCTTAAATACGGATGTTGCGGCAAACGCCACAGAAGCCACAAGGACTAACAACAGAGAAAAACTTTTTAATAAAAAATTCTTTTTCATGTTTAGGTTTTTTATTAGATTTATAATTAAGAAAAAAATCGTAAGAAATGATTTCAACGACAACGAATAATACGAATCAAACAAAATCATTCGTAGAATCCGAATTATCCGTTGTCGTCATAATCCGCGTAATCCGCGGTTTTACTTCTGGATGAACTTCTTACCACTCTGGATCACCACACCCTTGTAGCTATTGCTAACCTTCTAACCGGCGAGGTTGAAGATAGGAGCAGTGGCATTGAAGCTGTCTGTCTTAACCTCTGTGATACCTGTTGCCTGACCAGCCTCTGGAGTGAACTCAAAGCCCTGGAAACCAAACTGCCAGTTCTGGCCGAAGATGTAGTATGTCTCGTTTGCCTTACCGTCAAAGAAGAGGTAACCAAACTTAGGCTGGTTCTGCATATTGAAGTACTTGGGGTTGCCTTCGTCGTCAATGTCACCCTTGTCATACTCAGCTGAACCGATAATGTTGCGATTCACCACCTCGCCAGTCTCGGTGTTAACAACTTCCACCACTGGTATGTCATCAAGATACTTCATGACGCCATCCTCTGTGATACCGTTGCAATAGCCTTCTACATGGAAATCTGTGCCGGCAACGAGAGGCAGTTTGTCTGAACCCTTGACAATCCATAGCTCACGGCTGTTACCCTTGTTAGCCCAGAAGCCAACCTTAAACTTACCGTCCTTGTCAGGGGTAAGGGTTACATACTCACCGTTTACGGGCAGGCCGCTGAGACCATCGGGAGTATAGTAGGTGTATGTGGCACGATAGTTACCTGTCGGCTCACCATCAGTTATGATTTCCTCTACACCATAACCTACAAAAGGTACACCACCACCCTGGATCCACCAGAAATTGATGTCACCGCGATTCTTGAGCTGCCACTCGGGAGCGCCCCACTCTAAAACATTGCCTTCAGAGTCTATCTCCTTGATAGCCTGACCGGCTCTTGCCTCAAGCTTCACACTGGTGGTAGCCTGAATCTCCACCTTGTCCTCGGCACCACCAACATTGATGGCAGCGAAATGTTCTTCGATAGCAGGATTTCCATCTCCGTCTGTTACCACTGTGCTGAAGGTTTCTGCCTCCTGAGCACCCACTGTTGCAGCCACCAAAGCTGCTGAAATAAGAGTAAAAATTTTCTTCATATTCGCAATAAATTTAGTTAATAATTAGATAATTCCTATTTAGACTGCGAATATACGACAAAAATCTTAAACAAAAAAAAATTAAGCGTAATTTTTACATTTTTTGTCATTTGGCTGTGTCACGACTGCTTCGCTTGTCGCGTTTGTAACTGCGGTACTCGTCAAGTGGTATCTCTACCTCTGATTCGCCCAGCACGCCCTGATGCGGTAATCTGAACTTCATATACCGGATATTAAGTCCTCTCTCGATCCACATGTTCTCATAATAAGTGTGGATAGACAGTATCTCACGGGTCTGGTTATCCATGTCTTTCTGGGCAGATTCACCATATAGGTCTTCCGTGCGATAGACAACGGGGAGGCTGTTATGATCTGCCATTATAGTGGTATAGGTAAAGAGGAAGTTGGAGTCGGTCTTAAGATGCACCAGACCACCATCTATGAGGAAACGACGGTAACGCTCAAGGAAGAAGGTGCTTGTAAGGCGCTTGTGAACGTTTTTCATCTGCGGGTCGGAGAAGGTGAGCCATATCTCACTCACCTCATCCTCAACGAAAAAACGGTCTATGCACTCTATATTGGTGCGCAGAAACGCCACATTGGGCATATCGTTCTCAAGGGCGTCCTTAGCACCGGTGTACATCCTTGCTCCCTTGATGTCAACACCTATGAAATTCTTTTCAGGAAACATCCTGCCAAGCCCTACGGTGTACTCGCCCTTACCACAGCCCAACTCTAATACTATGGGGTTGTCGTTATGGAAATAGTCCTCGCGCCATCTGCCTCTCATCCCGAACGGCACGTCACGCACCACACTATACGGATACTGGAAGACATTCTTAAATGTCTCCATCTCCGCAAACTTCTGCAACTTACCTTTTGCCATTAATTATATCCTTTCAAGTTTCGCATTCGCTCAACTTGTTAGTTTAAAGTTTAATGTTTAAAGTTTAGAGTGATATAGTTTTGACTCTTAATAGCGAAACTAATCAATCGTCAATCGTCAATGGTCAAATAGTAAATCATTATCACTTTCAACTCTCAACTCTCAACTCTCAACTCAACTGGAGCTTGCGAAAGTTGCATTATATCTTGCAGATAATACCTAATTTGGTTTCGGTAAGGAAATTGATGACATTCTGGATCTCAGGACTGTCGGGAATCTGTTCCTTTATCTGGATGATGGCGTCGAAGACGCTCGTCTGACCATGGAACACCAACCGGTATGCGTTTGCTATATGCTTCTGCACTTTCTCATCAATACCTATATACTTCAGCACCAGGCTGTTGACACCACCATACGCCACAGGTGTTCCACCAGCGATAATGTATGGCGGAATATCGTTTGAGAATGTTGTACTTGCCTTGACCATTGTGCATCTGCCGACCCTGGTACCGGGATTGGCAATGACACTGCTTGAGAATATCACGCCATTGCCGATCTCACAGTCGCCGGCAATCTTGGTGCCATAGCCGAAGACGCAGCGGTTACCAACCTTTGTGTCGTGGGATATATGTGCTCCCTCCATGAGGAAGTTATTGTTGCCTATCACCGTTTTACATCCCCTGTGAGTGGCGCGGTTGATCACCACATTCTCACGGATGATATTATGGTCGCCGATGATAAGCTCCGACTTCTCACCCACAAAGTTGAAGTCTTGTGGCAACGCTCCTATAACGGCTCCCTGGTGTATCTTGTTATGTCCTCCCATACGTGTACCGTTAAGTATGCTCACAAATGGGAAGATGACACAATTGTCTCCAATCTCCACGTCACCCTCTATATATACAAATGGAAATATCTCACAATTATCGCCTATCTTGGCTCTCGGGTCTATCTCCGCCCTCGGACTGATTTTGCTTGCCATTGCTTTATGTTTAATAGTTGAATGTTGAATGTTGAAAGTTGAAAGTTCATTACATTACTTACTTAATTCCCTTGACTTCTTTATCATCGCCTTAAGCATTTTGTGTATAAATATTATTTTCTCTTCTAATTCATTAAATAACGGCTGTTCAACATAATCCAATTCATTAGCAATCTCCAATTGACACATGACCTCCATCAAAGACCCTAAAGATATATTATAGAATTGATGTTGTTCACCGTATGATTCTCTTCCACTCCCTTCTGCTATATTAGAAGGAACGGATACCGCAGCACGACGCAACTGATTAATAAGAGAATAATTCTCCATCCTCGGGAAACGATCTGTTAGAGCATAAATATCCTTGACCAACTCCTTAGACAAATTGTAAACATTCAATTTCCTATATGAAAATTCGTAGTTATATGTTGTCATCAGCTAATCTAATTCACTTTAAACTCTAAACTATCAACTGTCAACTCTAAAAAAGACTCACTGCGTTCCCCCTCCAAGTGCATAGTAAAGGTTTACCACTGCCTGCATCTTGTAAAAGTCATCGCTGACCTTTGAGATACGGGCATTGAGGAGATTCTGCTGAGCTGTTATGACTTCTAAGTATGTGCTGCTTGACTGACGGAAGAGCAACTGCGTATGCTCCACATTCTTCTCAAGGGTAGCTATCTGCTGTGCCTCAAGAGCGCTCTTTTCCGCCGATGAGTTATATAGTACCAAGGCATTGCTTACCTCGCTGCCTGCCTGAAGGACACTGTTCTGCCAGTCGTTAAGAGCCTGCTGATACTGAGCCTCAGCAACACGGAGACCGGCTGTCAGCTGACCATTCATAAAGATAGGCTGAGTGAGAGAGGCAACAGCGCTGAGAAGTATCTTGCCTGGATTAATCATTCCGTTGTTGTTGGTGAATGCTCCCGAAGGCGATATGGTTATGGATGGATAGAAGCGGCTGCGCGCCGTCTCGATGTTATAGAAACACTGCGCCAACTGCATCTCGTAGGCATGTACGTCAGGACGGTTGTTGAGCAGTTGGATGCCAATGCCGGTTGCAAACTTTGCGGGCAGCGACTGATTCTCAAGGGTGCCGCGGGCTATGCCGTGAGCCGGCTCACCCATGACAAGGGACAGAGCGTTCTCCGTCTCCCTGATCTGCCTCTGTATGTCCACTGCCTGAGTCTGAACGGAGTAATAGTTGGCCTCAGCAGACTGCACACTCGTTGAGCGTGCACGCCCGAATTCCATCTGCAATTTCATCATATCCCACGTCTCCTTAGTGAGTACGGTCATGTCATTCACTATCTGGAGCTGTTTGTCGAGCATCAGAAGGGTGTAATACATGTTTGCCACATTGCTCACCAGACTGGTCTGGACGGCAAGCTGATAGTCACGGGCGGCAAGGAGCTGTACCTGTGCGGCACGCTTCTGACTCGTGAGACCGCCAAAGAGGTTTACATTCCATGACGCGACTACCGGCAGTGTGTAATACTTTGTTGCATCGGCATTACCCAACTTACTGATGCCTCCCTGGGGATTGAACGTAAACTGTGGCAGGAAGGCTAAACGGGCTACCTTGAGCTGCTCCTCAGCCATCTTTATGTTAAGGGCGGCATTGAGCATATTGACATTATTGTCGAGGGCTTTCTGGATATGCTGCTGCAAAAGCGGGTCGGTAAACACCTCACGCCACGGCAAATTACCGAAGGACAGAGTGTCAACATATTCCACATTCACACCATCTGCCGAACCGGTGTCACGATAGACACTGTCGGTGCGGATCTCAGGACGCTCGTATGGGGCGTAGAGGCTGTTTTTCAGATTGCGGTATGACGAACAGCCACTCAGAGCCACCACAGCGACTAAAGCTATTATGATATTTGTTTTCTTCATTTTCTATCTAAACTTTAAACTCTAAACTTCCAACTCATACTCCACAGGAGGGGTAGCATACTGTTTCAACTCAGATGCCACGTCATCACTGCTCTCGTTCTCAAATACCAGCGGAGTGAACTTCTCCTGGAGCCACTGGAATACAGCAAAGAGGGCCGGAACAATGAAAATCTGTATTACAAGACCGATGAGCATACCACCCACGGCAGCGGCACCAAGCGTCTGGTTACCGTTCTTACCAACACCCTGGGCAAACATCAGCGGCAACAGTCCGATAATCATTGCCAGAGAGGTCATAAGGATAGGACGCAGACGAGAACCGGCGCCATTGATGGCACTGTAACGTATCGCCATACCTGTCTGACGGCGCTCAAGGGCAAACTGCACGATAAGGATCGCATTCTTCGCCAACAGACCGATAAGCATGATTAGCGATATCTGCATGTAGATGTCATTACTATGCCCGAACCACTGTGTGAAGAGGAACGCTCCCGCCAGTCCGAACGGTATGGATAAGATTACAGCCAACGGCAATAGGTAACTCTCGTACTGAGCCGACAGGATCAGATAGACGAATACGATACACAGTACGAAAATCAGCGCCGTGGAGTTGCTGGACTCCTGCTCAGAACGGGTAAGGCCGGAGAACTCGTATGCGTACCCTTCCGGCAGAGTCGTTGCCGCAACCTCCTCTACTGCCTTGATAGCCTCACCGGTAGAATAGCCGGTAGCGGGAGTAGCATTGACGGTAATACTTGTGAATAGGTTGAAACGATTGATGTTAGACGGACCATAGACACGCCTGAGCGAGCAGAACTCACTGACAGGAGACATGCCACTGCTGGTCTTGACATATATGTTGGATATTCCATCCGGACGCATACGGCTGTTGGGGTCTGCCTGAATCATCACACGGTACAGTTTACCGTATGCATTGAAGTTTGAGGCATAAAGACCACCATAATAACCCTGCATGACGCTGAGCACCGCTGATGGTGACGTGCCCGCCTGCTTACACTTGGCAACATCCACATCCACCATATACTGTGGGTAGTTGGGGTTATAGGATGTCATAGCCTGCTGTATCTCAGGACGTTTATTCAGCTCTGCCAGATATTTCTGGGTAATCTCAAAGAACTTATTGATATCACCACCGGTCTTATCCTCCATAGACATGTTTATACCACTGGTAAGAGAGAAACCAGACACCATAGGAGGAGCAAAGGCAATAATCTGGGCTCCCTTGATGGCGCTCGTCTGTTTGTAAATCATTGCGAGCACCATATTGGAGCTTTGCAGGAAGTTACGCTCTGCGAAAGGCTTCAGCTTGATAATGAGAGTTGACTGGTTGGAACCCTGACCGGCAATGAAGTTATAGCCTACAAGCTGCTCACGGCTCTGGATGGCGGTGTTGGTGGAAAGCATGTTATCTATCTGGTTTGTCACCTTACGTGTCTCGTTCATAGATGTGCCCGGGGGCATTGAGACAGCAACAAAGAGTGAGCCGGTATCCTCATCCGGCACAAGACCGGTCTTGGTGGTCGTCATGGTATAGCCCAACAGTCCGATGCCTGCCACGACAAGTACGGCAGCTATCCACTTGTGGGAGATGACACGCGTAACACCATTCTTATATTTAGCAAGTATCTTTTCGTATGAGGCGTTGAAAGAAGCATGGAACCGGTCAACGAAACTCATCTTACGCTCGTTGCCGTGCTCATCATGCGGCTTGAGCAGCATGGCACACAGTGCCGGAGACAGCGTAAGAGCGTTGACAGCGGAGATGATGATTGATACAGCCATCGTGACACCAAACTCACGATAGAACGTACCTGACGTGCCACCGATGAACGACACCGGCACAAACACCGCCGACATAACAAGCGTGATGGAGATAATCGCTCCGGATATCTCGTTCATGGCATCTATGGAGGCAAGCCGCGCATCCTTGTATCCAAGGTCTAACTTAGCGTGCACCGCCTCCACAACCACAATGGCATCATCCACCACGATGGCTATTGCCAAGAGCAATGCCGATAGCACAAGCAGGTTGATGGTAAAGCCGAAAATCCACAAGAAGAAGAATGTTCCAATCAAAGACACCGGCACGGCAATCAGCGGGATAAGCGTGGAGCGGAAATCCTGCAGGAAGATATACACCACAATGAACACCAATATGAAGGTGATGGCAAGAGTGCGGATAACCTCCTCAATGGAAGCATAGAGGAACTCCGTCACATCCTGGTTGAACTTGTAAACCATACCCGGAGGGAATGACTTAGACTGCTCCTCAAGCACTTTCTTCACATTCTTTGCGATGTCATTGGCGTTAGAACCGGCTATCTGCTGGACCATACCCATAATAGATGGCTGTCCGTTGTTCTTCATCTCCACATTATACATCAGACCGCCAAGTTCTATCTTTGCCACATCCTTCAGACGTAGCGTCTTACCGTCAGTGGTATTCTTGATGATGATGTCCTCATACTCTGTCTCTGTATGCAGACGGCCCTTATAGCGCATCACATACTCAAAAGCCATGTCACTCTGCTCACCGAACTTACCTGGAGCAGCCTCGATATTCTGCTCCGCAAGGGCAGCGCTCACGTCGGAGGGAACAAGACCATACTGCTGCATCTTTTCCGGTTGAAGCCAGATACGCATACTATAGGTCTTCATACCCGGACTCATCACATCACCCACACCGCTGATACGCTTTATAGCAGGTACTATATTGATATTGGCGTAGTTGGTTAGGAATTCGTCATCATATCTGCCATCCTCAGTGGTGATGGTGTACATGATAACATTACTGGACTGACGCTTAGACACCGTAACACCGGCACGGGTCACCTCTGCTGGCAACAGTGCCTGGGCCTGCTGTACACGGTTCTGCACATTGACGGCACACATATCTGCATTAACACCCTGCTTGAAGTACACGGTTATCTGCGCCATACCGTCATTGGTTGCCTGCGAAGTCATATATGTCATGTTCTCCACACCGTTGATACTCTCCTCAAGGGGCGTCACCACTGAGTTAAGCACGGTCTGTGCATCAGCACCTGTATAGGTTGTTGACACAGAGATTGTTGGAGGTGCTATATCCGGATACTGCTCCACGGGCAGTGACACAAGGCCTATACCACCCAATATGACGAGAAAGACGGATATCACCGTCGAGAGCACCGGTCTCTTAATAAATTTGGAAAATGTCATTATTTATTGTTTTAATTCAAGTTTCGCATTCGCTCAACTTTATTAGTTTAATGTTTAATGTTGAAAGTTGAAAGTGATATGGTTTTGGTTCTTGTTTTCTGAGTTAGTACAACTGCAAATCTATCTAATTCACTTTCAACCGTCAACTCTCAACTGTCAACTCCCAACTCAACTGGAGCTTGCGAAAGTTGAGTATTTCAATTTACTCAGCCCCCATGGCCTTTTTAAACTTCTTCATATCGCCTTGAGCCTCTCCGAGTTTCTCTGTCTCCTTGAGTTTCTTCTCATATTGCTGCTCAGTGATAGGCTTAATCTCCATACCGTCTGTAAGTGCGGTAATACCCTTTGTTACTATCCTGTCACCGGCCTTCAGACCACCTGTGACGATATAACTCTTACCATCGTTCTGGGGATTAACCTTTATCTCGGTATATCTCACCTTGTTGTCAGCGCCTACAACATAGACGAAAATCTTGTTCTGAAGCTGAGAGGTGGCCTCCTGCGGAATGATGATAGCTGAACTGTTGTAATTGGGAACGACTATTGAGCCGGCGCCACCACTCTTGAGGAGACGCTCCGGGTTGGGGAAACGGGCAATGAGCGATACAGTACCTGTTGTCTGGTCTATCAGTCCATCCATCTTCTCTACCCTACCCTGATGGTTATAGATCGTTCCATCGGCAAGCTGCAACTGGACAGCAGGATAGGAGTTGATGGCTGCGTTTACGCTTCCGGTGGTCTTTGTCATGGCAAGGATGTCTTTCTCCGTCATAGAGAAATACACCTCCATGGTGGAAATATTGGAAACGGTGGTGAGAGGCTGCGCGCTGCTTCCGCTCACAAGGGCGCCAACCTTAAATGGCAGGCTGCCAATGACACCGGCGGCGGGACTCTTGACATAACAGTAGCTGAGGTTCTCGCGGGCGTTGGTAACAGAGGCCTGGGCAGCATTGACATTGGCCTGGGCAGCATTGACAGAAGCCTCCGCCTGGCCCACCTGAGCCTGTGCCGTCTCATAGTTGTTTCTCGCTGTCTCAAGCTCATAGCTTCCTCTCACGTTGTTCTGATGAAGGCTCTGGCTGTTGGTATATGTCAGCCGGGCGGTGTTGAGCTGGGCCTTGGCAGAGTTGAGCTGAGCCTTGGCGGAGGTGAGAGAGGCGCGTGCCTGATCTAACTGTGCCTGAGCCTGGCGTTCTGCTGCCTTAAAGGTCACATTATCCAAAACGAACAACAACTGTCCGGCACCCACTGACTGACCCTCATGTACAAGCAGTTTAGTGATAAATCCAGACACCTTGGGACGTATCTCCACATCCTGAACACCCTTTATCACCGCCGGATAAGTGGTCTGCAGGTTTGCGCTCTGCGTTCCCACGGTTATCACGGGGTATTCGTTGTCTGTAAAATCGGGTTTCTGCTGATTACAACCTGTCAGCACCATCACGGCAAGAGCCGAGAAAAGGAAAACTAATTTCTTCATACCTGTTTAATAATCTATTTTTTATTATTTTTCCAACAAAAAAACATTTTATCGTAGATAATATTATGCAAAGGTAATACTATTACCGTTAAAAAATGTGTTAAAGACGCCACAATTAACAATTATTAAAAAATTACCCCTTTTAATTTGTGTAATTACTTTTTTATTACTAACTTTGCAGACCCAAATAAACAAGATGAGATTTTACAGCGACGCCGAACTGGCTACTCTTTTAGACAACGACATCTTCAGACAGATATCCCAGGCTGCTGACAGCTTGGGAGTGGAATGCTATGTCGTGGGGGGGTACGTCAGAGACCTGTTCCTTGAACGACCATCCAAAGATATTGACGTGGTGGTAGTGGGAAGCGGCATTGAGGTGGCTGAGAAACTCTCCAAGACCGTCAGGGGAAAGGCGAAAGTGTCCATATACCGGAATTTCGGAACAGCACAGGTACACTTCTTCAACCACGGCGAGCCAGTGGAGGTGGAGTTTGTGGGAGCACGCAAGGAGAGCTACCAGCGCAACTCACGTAAACCAATAGTTGAGGACGGCACATTAGAGGATGACATCAGCCGCAGAGACTTCACTATCAATGCAATGGCTATATGCCTCAACAAAGAACATTTCGGAGAGTTGGTGGACATGTACGAGGGGTTAGACGACTTGGAAGACAGGCTGATACGCACGCCTTTAGACCCGGACATAACTTTCAGCGACGACCCTCTACGAATGCTCCGGTGTGTACGCTTCGCGTCGCAACTGAATTTCTTTATTGACGAAGAGACTTTCGACGCCTTGGTGCGTAATGCAGAAAGACTAAAGATTATCAGCTGGGAGCGCATTGCCGACGAGCTGAACAAGATAATGATGTCCAACAACCCGAGCAAGGGGATATACGAGTTGTACAGGGCGGGGCTGCTTGAGATCATCATGCCCGAGCTGACAGCTCTCGACATCGTTGAGAACATGGGTGGAAAGGCACACAAGAACAATTTCCACCACACCATGGAAGTGCTTGATAACGTGGCACGTAACTCTGACAACCTATGGCTGCGCTACGCCGCCTTACTACACGACATCGGCAAGGCGAAGGTGAAACGCTGGGAGCCACGCTTAGGATGGACATTCCACAACCACGACTATGTGGGGTCGAAGATGGTGGAGACAATATTCAAACGTATCAAACTACCCCTTGACTCCAAGATGCGCTATGTGGAGAAACTCGTGGCACTGCACATGCGGCCTATCGTTATTGCCGACGAGGAGGTGACCGACAGTGCCGTGAGAAGGCTCGTCAATGACGCCGGTGATGACATCGACGACCTCATGACGCTATGCGAGGCTGACATAACAAGCAAGAACGCCGTAAGGAAACAGCGGTTCCTCGACAATTTCAAACTCGTCAGGATAAAGATTGCCGACCTTAAGGAAAGAGACTACAAACGCCTGCTGCAACCGGTTATCAACGGCAATGAGATAATGGAGATGTTCGGACTGAAACAGTCGCCGGTCATCGGCGTACTGAAAAAGGTTCTTAAGGACGCCGTTCTCGACAATACAGTTGAAAACGAGCGTGAGCCACTCATGAAACTCCTGATAGAAAAAGCAAAAGAGATGGGCTTAACACAAAACACATAACCCGTCAGGGTGCCCGGCGGTTTCCCCACCGGGTCTAAACACAAAATATAAAAACACCCAACCAGGGTGCCCGGCGCTTCCGGCGCCGGGTATAAACACAACAGACATGACAAGCATCGCAGTGGTTATACTCAACTGGAACGGCGTAGGGATGATGGAAAAATACCTGCGCGGCGTGATGGGTCACTCGTGCGGCGAGGCACAGGTGATTGTTGCTGACAACGCCTCTACCGACGGTTCCGCAGAGTGGCTCCACGACACTTTCCCTGAGGTCAGAGTGATACAGCTTGACCAGAACTGGGGCTTTGCGGAAGGCTATAACAAAGCCTTGCAACAGGTTGACGCTGAATACTATGTGCTTCTCAACAGCGATGTAGAGGTAACACCACACTGGCTCACACCACTAAAGGCGTTTATGGACTCCCACCCTACCGTGGCAGCATGTCAGCCTAAGCTGCTCGCCATGGCCGACAGAGATAAATTTGAGTATGCTGGAGCAGCGGGAGGCTTCATTGACTGGTTAGGATACCCCTTCTGCCGCGGACGACTCTTCGAAACCGTTGAACATGACAAGGGCCAGTATGACTCACCACGACGCGTGATGTGGGCAACAGGAGCGTGCATGATGATACGCAGTGCTGACTACTGGGCTGCGGGAGGACTGGATGCCCGTTTCTTCGCCCACAACGAGGAGATAGACCTCTGTTGGCGGTTATGGCTGCTGGGGAGAGAGGTGTGGTGTGTAACCGACAGCCATGTCTTCCACGTTGGCGGTGGCACACTGAACAAAGAGAACCCGCGGAAGACCTATTTCAATTTCCGCAACAACCTCACCATGTTATATAAGAACCTGCCAGACAATAAGTTGAAGACGGTAATGAGATGGCGGTGGCTCCTCGACCGTGTGGCGGCGCTGCAGTTTCTGCTGAAGGGCAAGCGCGGCGACTGCCGCGCTATCATGCGCGCACGCCGTGACTTCAAGCAATGGAAGTCTGAATACGCTGATGTGCACCACGCCATACGCTCCACTGCCGTGGCGGAGCCGCCACAGGATGTCATGACACCCCACAGCCTCCTGATAAGCTATTACCTCCGTGGTAAGAAAACCTTCAACAAGATAATGTAACTCAAGTTTCGCTTTCGCTCAACGTTATTAGTTCAATGTTGAAAGTTGAAAGTTGAAAGTGTATTTCTAATTATTAATCGCGCAACGAAAACTATTAAATCTTAAGTTTACATTTTATTTCATCAGCCGTTCCCGTTGAAATCAGGTTATAATGGTTTTTTATGGTTTTTGCTCACGAACACGACTCCGCAGGCCATAAAAACAAAAAAAATAAAGATTTTTTGGTCATATCAAACTTATTATGTAATTTCGCACGCAAATAATACTAAGACGATGGAAAAGATATTCAAAAAACTACTGTTGGTGGCATTGTGCACTATGGCAATGACCGCATGGGGCCAGACAAACTGGACATACATGCACAAAGTAAAGAAGCATGAGACGATATACGGTATCGCTAAAACCTACGGAGTGACGGAGGAGCAGCTGAGAAAAGCCAACCCGATAATGAACGCACCGGGATATGAGCTCCGCGCAGGAGACAGAATACTGGTGCCGGCACCACAGGAGGATCCAACGGGAACGTCAACGGGGACGGGAACGTCAACGGGGACGGGAACGTTAACGGGGACAGGAACGACGACAACGACAACGACGACGGGAACCGGAACAACAACGACAAAGCCCGCTACCGGTTTGGGAGCCTCTGTTGACCGCTCCAACATACAGTCGCGCGCTATCAGGGTCGGCGTCATGCTGCCTATCCACAACAACGACGGCGACGGCAAACGTATGGTGGAATACTACCGTGGCATACTCATGGCATTAGACAAGCTGAAAGCAGACAACATTTCCGTTGATATTCACACATGGAACGTGCCGGCAGACGCTGACATAAGGGCCACGCTGTCGGAGTCGGACGCTGCAAACCGTGACATCATCTTCGGTCCGCTTTACACATCAATGGTGAAGCCTCTCGCCGATTTCTGCCAGAACAACAACATCAAACTCGTCATACCATTCTCCATAGAGGGTGACTGGGCATCACAATATACTAATGTGTATCAGGTGTATCAGTCGGATGCAAATCTCACCAAGAGCATGGTCAACGCTTTCTTTGAGCGTTACAAGGGATGGCACCCCATCTTCATTGACTGCAACGATGACCACAGCACCAAGGGAGCTTTCACCGCAGAGCTGAAGAAACAGCTTGAGAAAGCCAACATAAGCTATAATATCACCAGCGTCAATACTCCCAACGCAGATTTTGCTAAGGCATTCCGCAGCGGACAGCCTAACGTAGTGGTTCTCAACAGCGCCTCATCACCCGCCCTGACAGCTGTGTATAAGAAAATGGAGACACTGCCTACCGAGGCCAACTCACAAATGATATCAATGTTCGGGTATAACGAGTGGTTTATGTACACAGGTATAAACACCAGCAATTACCACAAATATAACACTTATATCCCGACATACTACTACTATAACCCCAACTCCGCATCCACCAAGCAGTTTGAGAAAGACTACGAGACAAAGTACGGCACCACTCTTATGAAAGACTGGCTGCCACGCTTCGCCCTCACAGGCTACGACCACGCCAATTTCTTCCTGCGCGGACTGCATGAGAAAGGGTTTGCTTTCACCGGAGCCAAGGGAGAGATAGCATACAAGCACCTGCAGACACCACTGAGGTTTCAGAAGGCAAGCAATGCCGGCGGTATGCAAAACAAGACCTTTATGCTTATCCACTACCTTCCCAACAAGACATTAGAGTCTGTGAGTTATTAAAATATGATGAGAGTTTAAAGTTGAATATTGAAAGTGATTTACCGAAATACCATAACCACTTAACAATCAACTCGTCTACTTGTCAACTCGTCAACTATCAAACAATGCGCAAACTATTATTTCTACTGATGCTCGGGTGTTCACTTACGGCGTGGAGCCAGATAGGTGAGCACAGAAATGACTTCTCTATAGGAGGCAATGCCGGACTGGTAATGTCAAACATCGGTTTTGACCCTACAGTACCACAGACACTGCACCTCGGACTGACAGCGGGACTGTCGGCACGCTACGTATGTGAGAAATACTTCAAGACGATATGCTCAGTATATGCCGAGGCGAACATCACCCAAGCCGGATGGAAAGAGGATATACTGACAGCACAAGACCAGCCGGTGATAAACAGCATTACAGGGAAAGCAGAGAAATACTCCCGCACCATAACATACCTTCAGATACCCGTCTTCGCACATCTGGCATGGGGAAAGGAGGAACAGGGGTTTAACTTCTTCTTTCAGGCAGGTCCACAGGTGGGGTTCTACTTAGGAGAGTCAACCTCCGCCAACTTCGATACGGCGTCACCCAACCTCACCGACCGCAGCAACACCGTCGTGGCACAGTATGACATGCCGGTGGAAAAGAAATTCGACTATGGCATCGCCGCAGGAGCCGGTGTAGAATACAGTCACCGCCGCTTTGGGCATTTCCTCATGGAAGCCCGTTACTACTACGGCTTAGGCAATATCTATGGCGATACCAAACGTGACTATTTCGGTAAGTCGAACGTAAGCAATATCGTTGTCAAGGCAGCATATCTCTTCAGCCTCGGCAATAAAAACAAAGTTAGCGTGAAATATAACTAAAAATTTAAATAACAATGTTTGAAGGACAGCCTAAAGGACTATTTGCGTTGGCATTAGCCAACACGGGTGAGCGATTCGGTTATTATACCATGCTCGCCGTTTTCGCTTTGTTTCTAAGAGCAAACTACGGACTCGATCCGGGATGGGCGGGCGAGATCTACAGTGATTTTCTAATGTTAGTATATTTCCTGCCAGTGGTGGGAGGATGGTTAGCCGACAAGTTTGGGTTCGGTAAGATGGTGACAATAGGTATCATCATCATGTTTGGCGGATACCTGCTGCTCTCAGTACCTTTGGGCGGCGACACCTTCGCACTGATAGTAATGCTTGTGGCACTCGTGCTCATTGGCTTCGGCACAGGACTCTTCAAGGGCAACCTCCAGGTGATGGTGGGCGACCTGTACAACGACACCAAATATGCCAACAAGCGTGACTCAGGCTTCTCGCTCTTCTATATGGCTATCAACATAGGTGCGCTGTTTGCTCCCACCGCCGCCGTGCGTATCATGGAATGGGCACAGAATAACCTCGGCACCAGCGTCAACGACTCTTACCATTTCGCCTTTGCCGTGGCATGCGCCTCTTTGGTGCTCTCCATTGCTATTTATTACATCTTCAGAAACACGTTCCGTCACGTGGAGGGCGGCAAGGCAGCAGCAGCCAAGAGCGAGGAGGCAAGCAAAGAGCCGGAGCTGACAAAGGAGGAGACAAAGGCACGCATGATAGCCCTCTGCCTCGTATTTGCAGTGGTGATATTCTTCTGGATGGCTTTCCACCAGAACGGACTGTCGCTCACTTATTTCGCTGACGAGTTTACGGAGAAGTCAGCATCAGGGGTACACACCATGCCCTTCGACGTCATCAACCTCGTGATGATTATCTTTATCGTTTACGCCGGCTTCTCCCTCTTCCAGAGCAAGACATCACGTGGTAAGATGATCTCTCTCGGTATCATTGTCATTGCCACGGCGGTGCTGATATACAAATACACCCAGGCTACGGGAACAATAGACATCTCTGCACCTATCTTCCAACAGTTTAACCCGTTCTACGTGGTGGCACTGACACCCGTCTCTATGGCTATCTTCGGCAGCCTCGCTAATAAGGGCAAGGAGCCGTCAGCTCCACGTAAGATCGCATACGGCATGCTGGTGGCAGCAGCGGCATTCTTGGTGATGATGGTAGGGTCTAACGGACTGCTTACGCCAAATGAGCAGAAAGTCGCCGGCGACAACGCCATATTCGTGTCACCCTACTGGCTGATAGGCACATACCTTATCCTTACCTTTGGTGAGTTGCTGCTAAGCCCGATGGGCATCTCTTTTGTGTCGAAGGTGGCACCGCCTAAATACAAGGGTCTGATGATGGGCGGATGGTTTGTGTCAACAGCCATCGGCAACAAACTCGTTGGTGTGGGTGGCTACCTATGGGGCGACATCTCGCTGACGGTGGTATGGGGTGTCTTCATAGTCGTATGCATCGTGGCGGCTCTCTTCATGTTTGCCATGATGAAACGCCTTGAGAAAGTTTGCTGACATAACTCAAAACACTCAACTTGTCAACTTGTCAACTCGTCAACTTGTCAACTAAACCATTAGACAACAGCCAGAGGGCCGTGGTGACCCTGCCAGAGGGACATCATCTGGTCTTAGCTCCCCCGGGATGCGGCAAGACGCATATTCTGGCAGAGAGGGTGAGGTATGCTCACGAGAGAGGTGTCAGCTATGACGACATGTTATGTCTCACGTTCACCAATCGTGCCGCGAGGGGCATGAGAGAACGGGTCACCCAGACGCTGGCTAACGACACTCCTTGTACTGTCTTCGTGGGAAACGTACACCGCTACTGCTCACAGATGCTATACGACAGCGGCATCGTTCCTGCCAACAGCGCCGTGATAGACGAGGAAGAGGCGTTCAGTCTGTTATGTGAGTACACCAATGCTGACGAGCAACGCATACGGACAGACCGCAGCATGCAACGTGCGTATAGCGAAGTGGTACAGCTTGCGGCATTCATGAGACAACTGAGGAATAAGCATCCACGTGAGCTGCGCATACATCCTGATGTTGTTAAGCCACAGGATATAGTGCTGTTGAAAGAGGCATGCAAAAAGCAGGGGCGTGAGTTTACGCTCGATGCCATGCTTGACATCTACGACAATATACACCTCTATTGCACAGCTGAGCGGATGACAGACACCATCTTCAACCGCATGATGCTTGCAAGGCAATACACTCAGGCAAAGACAGACAACCTGTACCTTGACTTTGAGGACCTGTTGCTCACGGCATACGAGGCTCTGCGTGATGACAAAGAGGGTAAGCTGCGACGCTATAAATGGATACAGGTGGATGAGGTGCAGGACCTCAACGCCATGCAGATAGCCATCATCGACCTCCTGACAGCACCAGACCACAGTACTGTGGTATATCTCGGTGACGAACAACAGGCTATATTCTCGTTTATGGGCGCTAAGCTGTCAACACTGAAAGTCCTCAGCGACCGCTGCGGTAAGGTATGGCGGTTGGGTAACAACTACCGCTCACCAAGCTACCTGCTTGATGTATTCAACGACTTCGCCTGCAACAATCTCAATATCCCCCGTGAGTTACTGCCCGAGGCATGGAACAAGAAGCCCAAGACCGGCAACGAGCTGCTCATACTGCCCTCATACAACCAAGATGAGGAATTTGCCGACGTGGCAGGATGGGTGGGCACCATGCGTGAGGTGGAGCCGCAGGCGAGGATTGCCGTAGTGGTACTGTCCAATAATGACGCCGACCTCGTGGCAAACCAGCTGACGGCACGCGGAATAAGTCATTTCAAGATTTCCGGTCAGGATATGTTCAGCACACCGGCGATGAAACTGATGCTTTCTCATTTCGGTGTGGCACACAACGTATGTAATTACCTGGCATGGGCTACGATACTGAGGCAGACAAGGACTTTTGACACCAATAAGGAGGCACGACGCTTTGTGAGGGCACTGAAGTCACGCGCACTGACACCTGCTGATGCCCTACTCTACCCGGATGGCGAGTCGTATATCAGTGATTTCGCAAAAGCGTATGATGAGCAGATAATAACCGTCTTCGACACAGAGACGACGGGATTAGACACTGACAGCGACGATGTGGTGGAGCTGTCTGCCGTGAAGATGCGTGGAGGCAAGATCCTGACGGGATCGGAGTTTGACGTCTTTATACGCACAGGCAGAAAGATACCAGAGAAACTGGGCGACAAGCCGAACCCGATGATAAGGGAGTATCAGCGTCACGACCTGCTGTCACCGCAAGAGGCATTGTACCGTTTCCACGACTATGCCGACGGCACGGTGCTGTTAGGGCATAACGTAATGTTTGACAAACAGATAATGCTTAGTTTCATGCACCGTCACACACCGGAGTTGAAGCAATGGTTTGAGTCACTGCGGTTCTTCGACAGCCTGAGGGTCAGCCGTATGATTCTGCCCGGACAGCTATCGTATAAATTGGAGGCTTTGCTTGCTGAGTTCCACCTTGAGGGTATCAATTCCCACCTCTCCATTGACGACGTAAAGGCCACCGCCAACCTCACCCGCCACCTGCGTTACGTATCCCAAGATGTGATAGCACGGCAGCGGCAGTTCCTCACACGTGAGGATGTGACACGCCGCCTCAACAAGTTACGCGCTGCCTACGGCGATTATTTCCATCACACACAGCAACGCCTGTTTGAGCCTCAACAGGATGAGGAGAGACCAGTATTGACAGACGAACTGCAGTGGATTTACAAGAAGGCTTTGGATGACGGTTTTATCTCGCCACTTGACAAATGGAACCACTTCATCAACTTTGTGGAACAAGACGTTGTGGACACCACAGAGCAAACAAACCTTAGCAAGCAGTTGCAGGCATGTTATATGAGGCTCTCAACCACCAAGGAGGCTGACATGTGTGGCTCCGATGTCGGAAGCATGAAGGAAATGGTGTTTGTATCAACGGTACATAAGGCAAAAGGGCTGGAGTTCGACAATGTCATCGTGGTGGATGTTGTGGAGGGCCGCTGTCCCAACTATTACAACAGCCAGCGCTCTGAGGCTGACCGTCAGCGGTTGGATGCTGAGGACGCCCGCAAACTGTATGTAGCCCTCTCACGCGCCAAGGCGAAGCTCTTCGTCTTCTACGGTCGTCACAACTACAACCGTGAGACCCGCCTCTCATCATTCATGAACGCCATCATCCACCACTTCAGAATCCTCGACAGCGCCAAACCCGACAAAGACATGTTTTAGCAATTACTCTTCCATCCACTCTGCTATACGGTTCTTACCGTCAAGATAATAACACAGGAGTTTTTGCGGTGTAAGCATCTGAATGGTATATTTCAACTTACGGTCGGTGGTCTCCGTTCCTTTTTCAGACTGCCGTTCTTTTTCCTGTATCCACACCACATAGTCTTCATTGTCATCCAACCTCCAAGTTCCGGTGATGACAACTTTATTACCTTCCTCATCGTTGGTGAAGTTCTCGTATGTGCCGTCGCCGAGGAATTTCTCGACACCTTTCTGTTGTATCTTACCGGCAGCCACCTCCTCACCGTATTTCCATGTTCCTATGAGACATATATCCCATGTTGCTTTCTCTGCCACGGAGTTAACGGGTTTTTCTACCTTTGCCTTTGCCTGATCTTTACCCTCTTTATTGAATATCTTCCTCAATATCAATGAGCAACTTGATAGCAGACATGCCATTATGATGAATAAAAATATCTTTTTCATAATCTAAAAATTCAAGTTTCGCATTAGCTCAACTTTATTAGTTTAATGTTTAATGTTGAAAGTTGAAAGTGATAAAGTTTTGCTGCTTATTATCCGACTTAGCTCAGCTGCAAATGTAATTCACTTTTAACATTTATCTTTTAACTCAACAGAAGCCTCAATCTATCTTCTGTCTCTCCTGCCTGTATTGGTTCAGCGACCTGCGGATATCGTTCACCACATGCATATACTGACTGGCAGTACCTGCCTGGTTCAACGCGCTGGTGATAGCAGACAGATGACGTTCTGTCTCTGCCACCTGGGCATCAGCGATACGCAGGAGCTCGTCTGGATCGGTGGTTGACCGACGCTTCTGTTTGTAGGCATTAAGTGAGTTACGGGCATTTGTAACCAAGTAGCCGTATTTAGCCTCATACCTGGTGCCGTGGAGCTGAGCCTGAGCCGTTGACAGGTGCAGCTGCATATTAGACACCTGACCATCAAAATTCATCAACAGTTCGCGTATCTTTGCCTCACGCTGGGAATTATGACTACCAGCAGGGGGTTCCGCAGATGCCGTCGGCTGATTATCCCTGCCCCCGTTCTGAGGATTGGTCTGTTGGTTATTCTGGTCAGAAGTCCTTGTGTTGTTGGTGTTACCGTTATTTGCTGTTTTGGTGTTCTGACCCATTGGCACGCTATTTTTGTCCATCCATTTTGGGTCATGCTCTTTCAACCAGGCTATTCGCTGGTCATTGGACTCTTTGTCATTGCCGAGGAAGTCACCATTGAAACTCTTCCACACGAAATTACCACGGTCCTCATCCCACACCTTCTTCACATCCGGGTTGTTGGGATCTCCGTTGAAGACAACGTTACGGTCCATGTCATGCAGGGGTTTCATATCCTTGTCATAGCAGAGGAAAGAGCCCATACCCGTCTTCCATACATCCTGTTTGGTTATAGGGTCATACTCTTTGTGTACTCCAGGAGCCTTGGTGTTCACATAGCTGGTGGGATGATCCTGCTCCGCCAACTGTCTTATGGCTTCGTCAGATATTCCGGATGCCCACTGAGCCATTATCATGCAGCATGGTATAATCATAGCCATACATGATACAACAATAAACCTGTATTTTCTCATAGTTTTTTATTTTAACAATTAAAGTAATTCACTTTCAACTTTTATCTTTTAACTCAACTCAACTGGAGCTTGCGAAAGTTGAGTAAATGTGTTATTTCCACCCCATACGACGGCGGACACTGTAATACGACTGGCGTGAGGTGAAGCCAGAGGCGAGGGCTATCTCCTCCTGACCTGCCAGACGGTGGTCCATGCGGTAGCTGTCGGCATGGGCAAGACGCAGACGGTTGACATAATTGAAAAAGCCATCCAGCTCGTTCTTAAATACGAATGACACGTAGGTGCGACCATAGCTACAATGCTCTGCCACCTCTTTCATCGTAAGATGCTGGTTGAGGTATTGACGCTCATCCTCTACATAGTGCTTGATTTCCTCCTTTATACTCGTTATTTTTTCCTCAGATAAATGTGTTTTGTCATCATCTGCATTGTCCTCAGATGCCATTTGGCGCTCATCAGGCTCATTGGGTTCTGATAACATGGCATCTATTGGAAAATTATCCGCCTCACAACGGGTAGCATCATCCTCCTTTTTTCGTGAAACGGCCTCACAGTCAGCATCATCCGTTTGCCGCGGACGGCGATGAGGATGTAATATTATTATTAACAAATAGATGGAAAAAACCATAAAGACCAAGAATGTGAGGCTCATAAGCACAGGGCTGTCAATAATCACAGACGGCAAGACAGCAACCAGCATTACCATTGTCAGAACAAGCGCCTGAACAGCTAAACGAGAGGGGAAGTCCTCTGGATTAGAGAAACTCTCCTCGTCTGTTGACTTCAACTGTTTATATATCCAATACCACATCCATCCGCAATAGACAAAACAGACAAAGCCTGTTGGAATAATGACATACTTCAAGGATTGAATGATGTCGGGATTAACATTTACCCCAGGCCATAATGCCCAAATCCAAAACACCAACATTGCCACTGTCACAATAGTCTGTATTATCCTGCCCGGCATTTTCCAACCTGCCCATTGCCTTATCGTTCCGAAATAGCAAAACGACATCTGTGCTCCATATAAAGGCAGCATAACCCAGATAAAGGTCTTGGTAAACAACCATGCTCTTGGCTCTAAAGGATTAAGCACAAATGGCAGCAAAACAGCATCAGACAGAAAAGACAGCGTTACCATAGTGCGTGCGGGGTAGTAATATTTTACATTATTCTTGTATGGCGGACATACATGAAACCATCTCACCGCAGCAACAAAGAGGCAAGACAGTATTAATCCGAATAGTGTCAGACCATAGAAATATTCAATATTAGTTACCATGATATTATCGAATTGTATCACAAAAGTAAACAATAAAGTTATCAACTACATAAAAAAAGTTCCAAAAATAACATATATTAACCATTGTTTTGAACTTATTATTTCATTTTTGGACTCATTCCATACATTTTTCACTCCTTGAACTATCTTTTGCAAATTTGTACTAAACTTTTCGTTTATTTTGTTTTTTCGATGTAATTTTGCATCCATAAAACAAGTGCGACAGCCTGAAAAAGAAAAAAATATTCAACAAAAACCACAACTAATATGAAAAATGAGACCAAACGTACCACAAAGGTACATTTTTTGAAAAAGCTACAATGGCGGTGGTCCATTGCCTTTCTCATGTTACTGATGTTCTTACCCGGACGGGCAGAGGACATATCAGTAACTCTTGCAGAGAAAGACATAAAACTTGGATCATTCTACATTGAGACATCCGGAGACAAGGATGATTTTGACGATTGTTATAATGACATACGTAACAATCAGTTTTACAGCATCTCGTATTTTAACAATGCCGAAGGACGATGGTGTTACGAGTTTTTTCTTCACCAATATGAGCCGAACGCTCACGACGGTGAAGGAAAGTACAACTCCATTGAGGGAAAAGACATCCAGGTTTGGGTGTATGGTGCATCCGGAGCCCCATTAAACATAGCCACTATTCCTTGTAAAGAAAATGGCGATGTAACATTAACAAAAGATGCGTCAACTTACGGTGTCATCGTAGAGAAAGGCACCTCAGGCGGTGTCTATCAGTTTTACCCATCTGAGGAATTGATGAGAATCGGTTTCTCCAAGATAATGTTTAGTTTCCACTATCACCACAACAGAAACAATAAGAAAGACAAGGGATATGAGGTACAGCTATACAAGAGGTTTGATGAAGACGGCATAAAGTTTGACTTGGCCACTGTACCATGGACAAACGTCACTATGGGTTCTGACGGTTATCCCGTCTTCTCTGCCTCAGGAGTACCAGGTGGTGGTGAAGAATGCCTCTATGAGTGGAAAATCATCAATTCACAACAAAATAGTTTCCAAGGAACCTACACCATTGACGTTACAAAGGGAAACACAGGATGGAGCCAATCTAATAAATCTAATACCATTAATGCCACAACCGGGGTTGTACGATTATCTCCGTTCTTAGGATACTATGTTGACTACAAAGCAGCTGTGGGAAGAAAGAAAGTTGCTCCCAATGCGGTGAGAACACGCGATAACATCAGATACTATACTCCATACGTGACAAATGGATTTTATGAATGGAGAGTATTGATACCCGGATACCTATACCCCGACAATTTGCAGATATCGGAGTTTGACCAGTGGAACAAACAGCTTACCATCTCCTGGGATGCTGTCAGGGAAGACAACTTCCGTTACGACGGCAAAAACTACCAACGCAGCACTGACGGTGAATGGCAGGTCTTCCGTGAGTATTATGACGGCGACAAACTCGTCTCCACAAAGATTGCGACGCTTGAAGGCTCAAAAAGCGATGCCGAGCTGTTTTACACTGACACAGAATTAAAATATGACATGAATTACATCTACCGTGTTGTGTTCGTGCCCACTCAGATGATTGGCACTGATATCTCATGGTTTGATGGCGTTTTGCAACCGACAAAACAAATCAACACATTCCGTGATGTTCCCATCACCCTGACCCAGGACAGAGATCCCAATCTCGATGGCATCAAACTTGACTGGACATACAGTATTCAGCAAAGCGGCTCTACATTCCGTGTGGAACGTCAGAACGAGAGTGATGGCAGTTGGTCCTCCATAACGGATTCTGAGCGGTCCGTAATCACCTCACAGACCAAGGATTCTTATATCGACAAGACACCAAACAGTACTTGTGAGTTCTATAACTACCGTGTGGTTGCCAATACCCTCGGAACCGAATTCACGAGTAATGAGCTGATGTGCAACCTGCCCGCCGGTACAAGAATCACCAGCATTGACGCCACCAAAGGCACAGAGGAGAAGAATGTCATTGTAACATGGACAGTAGATCAGAAAGGAACCAGCGACACTTATTTCCGTATCGAACGACGCACAATAAGCAACAGCGGCACAGGTGAATGGATAAAAGCGGGCGAGGCACACGGCACACAGTCGGAATACACCTTTACCGATGAGCGCGTGCAAGCCGGCAGCTACTATGAGTACCACGTAACAGCCTACGGCGCCGAGTGCGACGAGCAGGTGGTTCAAAGTGACGAGATGACCACTGTGGGCTTCAGCCAGGCAACAGGCACCATAACCGGCCATGTGAGCTACGGTAGCGGAAACTCTGTGGAGGGAGTGCATATATCACTTGTCAAGAGTGGTACAGACAGCGACCTGGATCAGTTCTACTCCAGTTATATCAATGGCGAGGGCGGCTCACTATCATGGACACCCAATGCAGCCCGCTACGGCAATATGCTTACCAGCGGCAAGCCTATGACGGTTCAGATGTGGTTTGCACCGAATTACGCTCCTATTAATAGCATTATATATATGCCCATATTCTCCCTTGACGGAGTAATGGAAGTGGGATTAAAAGAAAAGGCCAATACATCGGGTTTGGTATTTCAATTATGCTGCAAAGACGCCTCTGGCAACGAGAATGATTTAGAAGACATTACTGTCGTCGCACACCGCTTTTACCATATCACAGCGTCGTACAACGGCAATGACTGGACATTCTACGTATATAACGGTGATGAGCGGCAGACAGCAACAGTACATTTAGACGGCTCTTGGACACTGGCTAATGATAACAACGCATTCCATATCGGTACGTCACGCTACGACGGTCTTATTGACGAGGTGCGCATCTGGAACAGAGCGCTCAGCGCTGATGAGGTTAAAAACAACTACGACCGTCTGCTCGGAGGCACCGAGAACGGTCTTATCCTCTACTGGCCTCTTGACGAGGGCATCAAGGGCTACGCTTTCGATATCTCAAAGCAAAATGGTGTTAACAACCAGAACCACGCTACAGTAAGCCCCAATGTCAAGCCATCTAACATCGTACCTCATAAACTCGGACTTTACGGTCTCACCGACGCTGACGGTAACTATATCGTCAAAGGCGTACCCTTCGACGCCGGTGGCACCAACTACAAGATTGTACCGGAGTTTGGCATTCACGACTTCAGCCCCACATCCCGCAATCTATATATCAGTCCGTCATCACTCACTGCCAACAATATCGACTTTACCGACAAGTCAAGTTTCCTGATGAACGGTTTCATATACTACAAGAACACCAACATACCGGCAAAGGGCATATACCTCTACGTTGACGGTAACCTGGTGACAACTGACGGTAAAGTGGCTGAGACTGATGAGAACGGTTACTACAATATCTCTGTTCCTATCGGCGAACACTATATTGAGGCTAAACAGAGCGGACACGACATGGTGGACGGCGGACGCTGGCCAACAGAAGGAACACACGACTTCCAGTCTGCCGTACAGCACAACTTCTCCGACTCCACACTCGTCAACTTCTGCGGACGTGTGGCAGGAGGTGAGGTGCAAGAAAGCCTCCCGGTAGGTTTCGGCCGGAAGAGCGGCTCCAAAAACAATATAGGCACTGCTGTTATCACTCTCGAACTTACCAACCCCAACCTCAGCTTCAACTGCAAGGAGGGAACCACTTACGACAATGACTCCATACGCCCCTTCTACTCTCAAAACCCAGACACCATCAACAGTACCTCGTGGGCAGGAGCCGGCACAACATCAAGATATATTTACATCAAGACCGACTCCATAACGGGTGAATTCTCAGCACTGCTGCCACCGCTGAAATACACGGTCAAAAGTATTGACGTGCCAAAGAACGACGAGGTGGAGTTCACCAGCCTGCCGGAGATAGACCTCACCAATCCTATTTCATTCCAGGTTGACACACTGATGAACACCTCTGATAACATCTATAACGTTGACAACCTGAATAACCTTACAGACATCAGTGACATAAGTAATATAGAAGACAAATACGAAGATCTTGGCATAAGCACCTATAAATATAACAAGAAGATGGTGCAAGCATGGTACACCCGACCGACATTGGAGGTTACAGACCTTCGTGACACGCATAACATCGGAGCGTTCGGTGTGGAGCAATACCTTGGTTTTGAGGATGAGTACGGAACGATTGACAGCATCCGGGTTTACAGTATCAATGCTGACAATACCCCACTCTACCTCTACGACTACCCCATCTATAAGATGAAGGATCAGTACGTCTACAAGATTAAGGGTTATGAGAAATACACCAACAATGACAGCGGAAGCCCCATATACGACATCATACCAATGAAGTCACAGGTGCTCACAGTGGAAAACGAGATGAGTTCCGACCAGCGCATCGTGACACAGACTAATGAGGCTGAAGATGTCACCGAGGGCGAGGTCTATGACCTCAAGGCTAACCAGCTTGCCCTTGACAGCGTTGGTGAGTTCACCTACAAATGGACAGCCGGACTACCTAACACCATATCTCCTTACACCAGACATGTAAGTATAAGCTATGAGCGTCATAACAAGACATATCTGTGGGACGGCATAGACGCACTGGTATTCGGTTCCATGCCATTGGGCAACAACTTCGTAACCAAGGGTCCGGATAACGTGCTCATGGTATTGCGCGACCCACCGGGAAGCAACTCTTACACATCATGGACACGCGGACATGTAAACACCAGAATAACCAAGCATACCAACGGCTGGGCTGGCAACGCAACTATTCTGGCAGAAATCGTCAATGGCGTGGATATTAAGCAGGCAACAGGCTTTGGACTCGCTATCATATCCGGACAGGGAGCATCGCAGACCATGCACGGAGGACTGGACTTAGCAACAAGCTTTAACAATGCTGAATCCACCACATATACCGTCGGGGCAACAGAGACCATCTCAACCAGCTCCAACAAGGAGTATGTGGGTGCCAACGGCGACGTGTACATCGGCGTATCCACAAACCTGATCTTAGGCGACTGTAAGAAGGTGGGATTCTTTAGAGACGGACCTAATGACGACACCTTCGCGGTGAAGGACTCCATGGCCATCAGCATCAGCGACAGCGTAGCGACAACCTTTATGTACACACAGAGGGAGATAGAGCTTAAGCAGATACCGGAGTGGGAAGAGCTACGCTCACAGCTGCTCATTCCTGTGGCATCAAAGGAAGACGCACTGAAGCAAGATAACTCCACCAACGAGAGTCTGTACGTGACATGGCAGAGTGTTGACAGCGATGAGTGGAAGGAAGGGGAAAACTACCTGCAGATACCGCCTAAGGACGGCCACGTCGAGGAGGATATGGTGAATTACTACACCGCGCAGATTAATGCATGGAAACAGATCATGTCTCAGAACGAGGAGGACAAGGTCAAGTCTATGAGCAGCCAATCCAAGCTGTATTCTGAAAAGCGCAACTTCTCATTCGACAACGGTACCACATACACATATACATCCAAAAACGACACTGTTCACAGCGACACGTGGCAGCAGGACTATCAGGTGATGGCAAAGGGAGACATAAAAATGGGTATGTACGCTGATCTGGGATCAAAATTCGGCATCAACCTCACCCTGTCCGGCGCTTTTGGCTACAAGGGTAACGTTGGCGGAGGCGATGCTGACGAGAACTACACTAATACAGCACAGTTCACATACACAATGTCAGACACCAACATCGGCTCTGACTACACTGTAGATGCATACAAATCGCTCAACGGATGGACAGACATCTTCTCTGTGCTTGGCGGACAGACATACTGCCCGTATGAGGGTGAAGTGAAGACCAAATACTTCGAGCCGGGCAAACACACCCTTAGTAACGCCACCGCCAAGATGCAGAACCCGAAGATTCTCATCTCCAACGGCAATCAGAACCCGTCATCACATGCCGATTTGACCGATGTCCCGACAGGACAGTCGGCACTGTTCACTCTCACGCTCTCCAATGACGCTGAGACAGACATGGGCATGACATTCGTACTCGGTGAGAAAGACGGCACCAACCCCAACGGCTTACAGTTTATCGTGGATGGTGTACGCTTCAACAGCGGACGCTCAGTATATATCGCTCCTGGTACCACAGTGACTAAGACTATTGAGGTGCGTCAGACAGACACATCCATATTACACTATGAGGATGTGATGCTCACATTCGCATCATCATGCCAGAACGACCTTACCAGCGTCAACGGCGTTATATTGGACAAGTGTACACTAAGCGTACACTTCAAGCCAAGCTCATCACCGGTGACACTCAAGTCTGACGCCTTCGTCGTCAATACCATTTCTGAGGGAGACCTCAACCTCACACTCACTGACTTCGACCGCAACTTCCAGGGTATGGAGCGCATGGGCGTGGAATACAAAGCCGACGGAGCGACCACATGGACACAGGTACAAGGATATGTCTTCAACGCGGAGGATGCAGGAGACAACGACATCGTTGTTCCGGCTGAAGACGACGTGAAGCTGGCTATCGACATGAGCGACAGCAACAGCTATCCTGACGGCAAATATATCTTCCGCGCCTTCACTGAGACACCTTACGGCACTGATCCGATAAGGGTATATAGCGATGAGCTGACTGTGGTGAGAGACATGTCGAGACCTACAGCTCTCGGAACACCACAGCCCACTGACGGCATACTGCACTTCGGTGACGACCTGATGGTGGAATACAACGAGGATATCGTACCCGGATATGTCAATGCCTCCAATATACAGGTGACAGGTAAAGTCAACCAGCAGCCGACGACACATGAGGTGAGCTTGCACCTCAGCGGCAACGAGCCGACGGCACATACCGCCAACGACCTGTATATGCGTGGCAACAGCACCGTGGCAATGTGGATCAAATACACCAAAGGCGGAACGATCTTCCAGCACTGCACCGGTGACAATGCCCTGACACTGAGCGTTGACGACGAAGGTCACCTCAATGCCAAGACAGGAACGATTGACAAGACATCTGAGCTCACAGTTCCTAAGGACAAGTGGGTATATCTGGCTTACTCTTACGATGAGCAGACCACAATACTCGACATCATCATGCAATACGATACCGAGACGAAGACGGCAAGCGCAGAGCTTGGAGCCGGACGCACACTGCAGCAGGTGGCTTACTCTGACAACAAGCAGCTCTTCCTCGGTGGTAACGGTCTTGAGGCTGACATACACGACCTCCGGATATATAGCATCAAGCGCGATATTCATGAGGTGGCAGCTGAGAAATACAACGGCAAGAACGTCTATACCGCAGGACTGATGGCACAATGGCCTATGGACGAGGGACAGGGCACCAAGGCACGCGACCTGAGAAACGACTCCCATCCGCTCGTACTTGAGGCTCCGAACTGGAGAATTGACAACAGCAACTATGCGGCTACTGTAGTAGCAGCAAAGGAGCAGCACATCGACCTGCCGATTAGCACATCTGTCACTGACAGCAATGAGAGCTACGTCCTGGAGTTCTGGTTCAAGACTGATGACTCACTGGCAGGAAGGACTATCTTCCAGGCTGGTAACGACGCTGACAACAACCTGAGACTGTTCGGTAAGAGCACCGGCGAGCTGGCTCTTGAGTACGGTATGTATCTCGTGCCTGTCACAACAGCAGACACCGACATGACAGGAGGATGGCACCACTTCGCACTTAACGTCATGCGCGGACAATCGGCATCTGTCACTATAGACGGTAAGCGTACAGCTGTATTCTCTGAGGCTGACGTTCCGGCATTCGAGGGCGAGAGACTCGTGTTAGGATCAGGATTCAAGATTCCTGTAGGAAACATATATGAGTACAATAGCTACATGGACGCTTCCTTCGATGAGGTGAGATTCTGGAAGGGTGTGCTGAAACCAGAGGTCGTAAAAGGCAATATGTATCATAATGTTGACACTCTGACCGCAGCGGCACAGGGACTGAGCGTTTACTATCCAATGGAGGCTGCCACGACAATCAATGGTGTTGACACCAAGAGCCCGTCAGACAAGGATATGGCTCCGGGACAGACACAGCAGCAGACCATGATGGGTAACTATGACCTGCAGGCGTTCACCGATGACGCAGCTCCGCTGAAACGGGTTCCGGAGATGCAGACAGTTATCAGCAACGCCACGGTTTCCGACCGTAAGATTGCCATACAGTTAATGCCTACCTCGCTCAGCGAGATTGAAGGCACTACGCTTGACATCACCGTCAACAAGATATTTGACATGAACGGTAACACTTCAAAACCGGTAACATGCCAGGTATATGTTCACCAGAACACGCTGAACTGGGAGAAAGACTCCGTCAACGTCATCAAGAACTACGGTGAGACGGCTACATTCGACGTGGTGATAAAGAACACCGGAAACACTACTGAGTATTTCAGCATCAACGACCTGCCCTCTTGGCTCACGACAGACCAGCAAAGCGGCGAGCTGATGCCTGAGGCACAGCAGATCATCAGATTCAATGTCAGCAAGACAGCAGCTGTTGGTCATTACGATGTCAACCTCTCATTATTGGGCAACAACAATATCGCTGAGCCGTTGCGCGTGGTGATGTATGTTAAGGGTGACGCTCCTGACTGGACTGTTGACACAGACAAGTATGAGGATCACATGAACATGGTTGCACAGGTGATTATTGACGGCATAGTAAGCGAGAACCCGGAAAGCAAACTCGCGGCATTCCTCGGCAACGAGTGTGTGGGAGTGGCAGCACCGGAGAGATCACGTGGCAGTTACTATGTACCAATGACCATCTACGGCAATAACAGTGTGCATAAAGAACAAACCGTACAGTTTAAGTTCTGGGATGCCTCAACCGGCGAGACATACACCGGCATGGCTGTTGATCCGAAGGTACTCTTCAAGAAAGACAGCATCAAGGGAAGCTACACCTATCCTGTCATCATTACAAATACCGGCGAGCTGATGCAGCAGCTGACAGCGTCTGTAGGCTGGAACTGGCTGTCATTCTATGTACTGCCTGAAAGCAACGCCATAAATGATGTGATGAACGTGAACGGACTCACTAAGGAAGATGTCTTCAAGAACAAGACTCAAGTGGTTTACTACGACGGCACCGGATGGAACGATGGTAACCTAAGCGAGGTGAATATCGGCAGTATGTATAAACTGAAGGTACAGCAGCCGGTTGTCATTGAGGTATCCGGCATATACAACAAGCCGTCGGAGACACCGGTATCACTCAACTACGGCTGGAACTGGATTGGTTACACACCGACACGCACTCTTGAGATTAACCAGGCATTAGGTGGCACAGGAGCTGTTGAGGGTGACTACATCAAGTCTAAGACAGCGTTTGCGATATACGGTCCTTACGGATGGGAGGGCAACCTCAAGGCTTTGGAGCCTGGTAAGGGTTACATGTTCTTCACACAGCAGATGGATGCTCATACATTCACTTATCCTGACGTGGAGGAGGCAACCAGTGGCCTGATCAGCGCACCGAAGCGGAACGAGGTGTTCTACTTCCACCCCGTTGACGGAAGCCTGTATCCCGACAACATGTCGATGGTGATAAAGCTTACCAACAACGGAGAGCTTGTGGACACTGCAGAGATTGCCGCATTCATTGACGATGAGTGCAGGGCAACAGCGAAGGCATCCAACGGACTGTATTACCTCATGATACAAGGTGAGGACAGCGGACAGACCATCGAGCTGAAGACTATCTTCAATGGTCAGGTGGCGGTAATCGACCAGTCACAGGTATTTGACGGCGACACCAACATCGGTCTGCCGTGGAACCCATACGTCATTGACCTGGGAACGACAACAGGTATCTACACCGTTGGAGATAACAGCGACCCGTACGCCGACGCAAAATTCTACCTGCCTAACGGCATAGAGGTTGACAGAGCTTCTCTGAGAAGAGGACAAGTTTACATAGTAAAGGACAAGAACGGCAAGACCGTGAAGTACAGAAAATAGACATTTGGATTATCAAAAAGAGAAAATGAGAAAGAAAGCAAGATTTGTATTAATGGCACTGGCACTTACCGGGTTAATACCCGGAAGTGCCAATGCTGATGGTGGCAACACACCAAGGTATTATGAGCGCATCACAGACATGAGTCTGCTGGAAAGCGGCAAATACTACCTTGTTGTGTGCCCGTACCGTAATCAGGATGACAACATCGTTTACATGGCTTACAACGGTTATTATGATGACATTGACGAGACAGTGTGGAAGAGACATGCGGGAAAAGCAGGTACGGTGGTACCGGTAAATGAGATCATTGACCTCGGAAAATCCGAGAATCACGCAGTACCGCTCAAGCTGACCGCCAACACCTCTGTCTCTGGCACTGTTTGGAACATCACGGAAGAGTCTTTAGCGCCTAACGATGACATCATCGGTGTCAACAACGCCACTACTGGAGAGTCGCAAAACTACCTCGTCGCCTCGGCTGAGACAGAGATTAATGAGACTACCAATCTGTGGTATGTCAATATTGATGATGAGGGTGTGGCTTTTGTGAGGAATTACTTCAAGACCTACTATCTGAAGTATGATGACAACAACTACGGAGGAGATGACAGTTTCTTCCGTGTCTATCCGGGCATAAATGAAAAGCGGGACCTTATATTATATAAGGAGATGGAGACAGTGGACGCTAAGACGAGTTTCACTGGGCACGGCACGCTATACTATAGCAACAAGACACTGCTCGTGCCGGAGGTGGTCACAGCCAAGACATACACATTAGGAACGAACAGGGTTTATAGTCATGAGGAGTATTCTCCCGGATCATTCATACCGGCTAATTCTGCTGTGGTGCTTCACGGTAACGTGAACACAACATACACTTTTCCCGTGACACTGCGCCAACACCCCACTCGCGATGCCGATAACATCCTCTTGGGATTTGACAATGCGAGTACCACGACAACAGGAAACGCCGCCGCTGATGATGATTATTATTTCTATAAGCTGACAACAAACAAGCAGCGTAACCCTAACAGCGTAGGATTCTACTGGAGCGTGGAAGACGGACTGCCGTTTACCTCAGCGGCTCACAAGGCTTTCCTCGCCATCGAGAAAGACCGTGCCGCAAACGTGAGAGAATTTCTGTTGGGCGATGATGGCAGTTTCGTTACTGATATACAGCTCATAGAAGCAGTGCCAAGCACGGACACCGACATCGTTTACGACCTGTCAGGCAGAAAGTTCAGGAAAACAGACTCACTTCCTAAGGGCATATACATCTCCAATGGTAAGAAAATAGTTATCAGATAAAAAGAAGTAATAGGGAAAAGAAATTGAAAACAGAAAAAAGGATAGCAATGGACAAAAAAGAATATATCAGACCGGAGATGAAAACCCTCAAGCCAGAAAACCCACTGTGTGACAACTTCAAGGTTATAAACTCCGTTGGTGACCAGGAGCAGTTCTCAAGGTCTAATCAGTTCTATGAAGAGGATGAGAATCCTGTAGAGAGCGACATCTGGGAACGTGATTAATCATTATACAGAAATAATCAAAAAAATCCGGCATATTTATTATGCCGGATTTTTTTAATCCCAAAAGGGTCATTGGACAGTTGATCTTCCATAAGAATGTATAGCTTTGTCACAAATCAGACTGCAAAATTACACTTTTTTCCTGTAATAAACGGAATAATAACTCCAAAAACACAAGTTTTTATAATTTTTGTAACCAAGGCAATTTCTGAGGATAAAACGGTGTTATGATATGTATTCTATTTATCTGAAAACAACACCAGAGTCGGTGAACGGCTATCGGGCGGAATATGCAGAATCAGATAGCTGAACGCCAAATCTTAACCAATATGTCTTGTGTCCCTTACGGAAACACGATACAAAAAGATTTCGATAATAAGTTGATTATTCCTTTTTTTT
>JAGDAU010000204.1 GCA_017959365.1 Prevotella sp. | reverse complement strand
CGCTGGTGCAGTGCGTCGCGTTTAGCCTTCAGCTCTGCCACCCTGGGTGACGTCTCCATATATTTTGCCTCATCAAAGCTGTCGCCGAAGCGTTTGCGGGCCTTTGCCACCTCTTTTTCTATCTTCTCGTCATATTTTGCCATCTGCTCCTCTATGAGCACATCAGCGCGGTAACGCTTCTTGGAGTCGCGGTTGTCGATGAGCGGATCATTGAATGCGTCAACGTGTCCGCTTGCCTTCCATATTGTAGGATGCATGAAGATGGCAGAGTCTATGCCCACGATATTCTCGTGCAGCAATACCATTGACTGCCACCAGTACTGTTTGATATTATTCTTCAGCTCAACACCGTTCTGGGCATAATCATATACAGCTCCCAGACCGTCGTATATCTCACTGCTTGGAAACACAAAGCCATATTCCTTACAATGGCTCACAATTTTCTTAAAAACGTCTTCTTGTGCCATAATTTATCTGTTGATTTGTTTTCAACCTGCAAAATTACTAAAAAATAGGCTCAGAACAAAAAAAATCAGTCTATTTTTCATGATGATTAAAATTATGTAGCAAAAAAGACTTAAAATTTTGTGGTTTTAAGAAAAAACTATTATATTTGCAGACTGAAAGCGTTTTTGATACGTTTGACAGCCATTTTAACGGCAATGCGAGTAATATTTAATACTATACAAAATAAACATTAATTATTCATGAGTCAGAAAAGAGTCTATACCTTTGGCAATGGCAAGGCTGAAGGTAATGCGAAGATGCGTGAGGAACTCGGTGGCAAGGGTGCCAACCTTGCGGAAATGAACCTTATCGGAGTCCCCGTTCCTCCAGGTTTTACAATCACTACAGACTGCTGCAACGAGTATTATGAGGTTGGGCAGGAGAAAATCAAAGAAGTGTTACAGGACGAGGTCAGTGCGGCTGTTAAGCACATCGAGGCACTGATGAACTCTAAGTTTGGCGATGTGGAGAACCCGCTGCTCGTGAGCGTTCGCTCAGGTGCACGCGCTTCTATGCCCGGTATGATGGACACCATCCTTAACTTGGGACTTAATGACGAGGTGGCAGAGGGTATGGTACGTAAGACCAATAATCCTCACTTCGTTTACGACAGCTATCGCAGATTCGTACAGATGTACGGTGACGTGGTGCTTGAGATGAAACCCGTAAACAAGGAAGACATCGACCCGTTTGAGGAGATTATTGAGAAGGTGAAGAAAGAGAGTGGGGTAGTGTTGGATAAAGACCTCTCTGTGGAAGACCTCAAGAAACTGGTAGCCCTCTTCAAGGCAGCTATCAAGGAACGTACAGGTAATGACTTCCCAGATGATCCTCTCGAGCAGTTATGGGGTGCTATTTGCGCCGTTTTCCGCAGCTGGATGAATGACCGCGCCATCCTTTATCGTAAGATGGAGGGTATTCCTGATGAGTGGGGTACAGCCGTCAGCGTTATGGCGATGGTATTCGGTAATATGGGCGACACCTCAGCTACAGGTGTATGCTTCAGCCGTGACGCCGCTAATGGTGAGAACGTGTTCAATGGTGAGTACCTTGTCAACGCACAGGGTGAGGATGTGGTTGCCGGTATACGTACTCCGCAGCAGATTACAAAACTCGGCTCACAGCGTTGGGCAGAGCGTGCTTGTATTAGCGAAGAGGAACGAGTTGCCAAATATCCTTCCATGGAAGAGGCAATGCCAGAGATCTATGCTCAGCTGAATGGCATTCAGGAGAATCTTGAGAAGCACTATCGCGACATGCAGGATATGGAGTTTACCGTACAGGAGGGTAAACTGTGGTTCCTTCAGACACGTAACGGTAAGCGTACCGGTGCTGCAATGGTTAAGATAGCCATCGACCTGCTCCATGAGGGAATGATTGACGAGAAGACCGCTATCGAGCGTTGCGAGCCAAACAAACTGGACGAGCTGCTCCATCCGGTGTTCGACAAGATTGCCCTTTCTAATGCAAAGGTTATCGCACAAGGCTTGCCGGCATCTCCCGGCGCAGGCTGTGGACAGATAGTATTCCACGCTGATGACGCCAAGGCATGGCATGAAGATGGTCACAAAGTAGTACTTGTCAGAATAGAGACATCGCCGGAGGATCTCGCCGGTATGGCAGCCGCTGAGGGTATCCTTACGGCTCGTGGCGGTATGACCTCTCACGCCGCTGTTGTGGCCCGTGGTATGGGTAAGTGCTGTGTCAGCGGTGTTGGTGCTCTCAATGTTGACTATCACGCTAAGACCGTTGAGATAGACGGTGTGGTATATAAAGAAGGTGACTATATCTCCATCAACGGAACGACCGGTCAGGTATATGCCGGCGCTGTGCCCACAAAGGCAGCAGAGCTGAGCGGTGACTTCAAGGAGCTTATGGATCTCTGCGATAAGTACACCAAACTGCAGGTGCGCACTAATGCTGATACACCTAAGGATGCACAGATAGCACGCGACTTCGGTGCCAAGGGTATTGGTCTGACACGTACTGAGCACATGTTCTTTGAGGATAAGAAGATTATCGCCATGCGTGAGATGATCCTTGCCAATACTCCAGAGGGACGTGAGAAGGCACTGGCTAAGCTGTTGCCGTATCAGAAGGCAGACTTCAAGGGTATCCTTGAGGCAATGGACGGTCTGCCAGTGAACATCCGTCTGCTTGACCCGCCACTCCATGAGTTTGTTCCCCACGATCTCGAAGGACAGCAGGTGATGGCTGATGAGATGGGTGT
>JAGDAU010000203.1 GCA_017959365.1 Prevotella sp. | reverse complement strand
AGTTGAGTTGACAAGTTGACGAGTTAACAAGTTGACGAGTTGATTGTTTTGAGGGATCGATATTTCGGCATTCCGATATTCCGACATCACGAAAACTATTTAACATAAAACACAAAACATAAAACACAAAACAAAAATAAAGGCTAACCATTTCGGTTAGCCTTTATTTTGTTTATCTCCACTTGCTGGCTCCAACACCCCAGCCTGCCAGTTGCAAGCCTGTGGCACCGACGAGTTTGAAATCACCCTCGGCAGGGTTCTGCCAGATATCTGTCTCTGTTTCTGGCAGTACGGTACATTGGTCAGAGAAGAGTTTTGCTGATGTCTGGTTCCATAGATCATACTTGGTGAAATAGACACCGCTACAAGCAGGAGCACTATAGTTCATATTCATCTGGCATGCCAGCACATCTTCCTTAGAGCCACCGGCGGTGTATGTGTTCACCGTCTTGTTGTCCGGACAGCTGAGAGCTGGTCCGAAGATGCTGTTAGATATACTGAAATTGGGTACAAAATCACCATGACGGAATATACCGCTCGTGCTACCCTCGATAGGACAATAACAGAATGTACACTGATCTATAGTAACGTTACATGTCTTTGTCTTCGTGTCACGGATGTCTGTCACCATTACGACATTAGAGAATGTGCAGTCTTTGAATGTCACGTTCTGCATGTCGTTATACTGGTTGTTGGTAGTAACAACACCCTGGTCGCCAATACCATTGAATGAGCAGCCCTCAACAGTAATGTTGTTGACATTGTCGCTGCTACCCTGTGCACGTACCACAGCACGGAAACCGGTAAAGGTACAACCTTTGAAGATGAGGTTCTTCAGTGTGTTGTTGTTGCCATTGGAGTTGTAAACCTGACGGCCACCGAAGTCCTTTGCCTTATAGTCCCTGACGTATGCCACCGGGTCGTCAATAGCCTTGTCGCTGATGAAGTCGATATCCTGGAATGAAACCTCTTCCACCGTCTGACCAGCCTGTACAATCATACCGCCTGAGCAGTTGAAGATAGCGTTGCCACCCAGTGTCTGACCGGTGACAAAGTGTACCGACTTATTGAATTCAATCTGGTTGTTGGACTTATACTTCATCTCTCCTCGCAGGATGATTGTCATACCGTCCACGACGCGCTCGCTCCAGAAGAGAGGATCTCGCAGAATCATGTCATCGGTTTCATCGCGCAAGTCGAGCCACAAACCGACACCATATTTCTCGTCAAAGTCCACAGAAGCCTTTGTTGTGCCTTTCAGACGTCCTGCGTAGGTGTCGTTATTATGTGTCTCAAGGTCTTTATAGGCTGTGAAAAGATATTGTGTCTCCGGGTTGAGGCCATAGATGTCGGCAAATCCCTGAGCCATCTCATCTTCTGTCACCTCATGATACACCGCCTCGCCGCCATTGGCAGGTATGGCAGCCAGAATGGCAAACACATCATCGTTGGCATCATTCTTCCATGCCACGCGGGCTGCGTTGTCAATAGTCTTCACCTCAGTAAGCTTGGTTGAGTAAGCAATGGTAATGGGGTCAGACTCATAGTCCTCACTTGTCTTGACGCCATTGTTACAACTGATGGTATATACATATTTCTCATCCCATGCTAAGTCATTGAAGATATATTTGTTTTCCGGTGTTGTCACCTGACGCAACATCTCCAACTGTGTTTCTCCGTTCTCATCGGTCACCTGACGGCTAAGGGTAAGTACATATTCCGTAGCTCCGGCAATGGCGTTCCAGTTGACGGTAAGTATATTACGATTGGTGTCGTATGATGGCACCGGACGGAAGAACCTTGGGCTCTCACCTACGTTATCGTCATCCGAGCAGGAGGTGAGTACTGCCGCAAAACCGCAGCACACAAGACCTGCTATCAGTAATCTTTTGATATTCTTGGTAATCATATTTGTCAATTTTTATTTGTCAATTGTCAATTATTTATTACGTATTCCGTATCCGTCATTAGAGAGAACACCGTTAGATGAGTTCACCTTGTCGGTAGGTATCGGCATGACGTAAGGTGTTGGTTTTGAGCGGAGTCCGGAGAGGTCCTCAGCACCTGTAATCAGCACGCCGTCTGTAAGACCGAACCATGATGAGCGAATATTCTCTGCCAAGACACCTTTCTTAATAGCCACCTCGTTACCGTTATCATCTAAATATGTGCCGTATTTTGCTTTCGTTGTGGGATCTGTGTCGCTTACAGAGAAGAAATAATCCATAAACTTCACATATTTCAGACCGTCGAAGGTAGCTCCGGCTCCAGCCTCGTTGATAGCGTCATCAGTGAGTGCCTCTGCCTCTTTATAGGGGCTTTCTCCGGGATTGACGTAAGTGAAATAGTTGTTTTTAAATTTCACCTCACCCTTTTCGTATGTGTAATATAGGCGTGGTGCTATATTCATCTGTTCTATTGCCTTGTTCTTGTCGTAAATGAATTCGCCATTCTCTATCTTGAGCTGCTGCAGATTCATTCCTACGTTGCGGATCCACTCAATGGTGTTGACGATAGCGTCGCTGTAGTAATTCCAGCGTACAAGGTCAAACTTACGGATCATCTCACCACCGAACTCCCAAGCGCGCTCATTGATAATGGCCTGACGGAATTGATCATAGCTGTTGAGTTCAGCCACATATTCTGTCACTGCCTGAGCATAGTTGTCTGCATTGTTGAAGGCACGAGCGCGAACCCTGGTGAGCATCTGCTTAGCGAGGGCTGTCGGACCGTTGTTGATTTCATTGTCAGCCTCGGCGAGCAGGAGCAGTACATCTGCCCAGCGCAATACCGGGAAGTTGATGCCGGTACCCTTTGATTCTACGGTGTTGACATTAAGGTCCATACGGCACCACTTGGCGGGCTGGATACCGACGGCGTTGGTGGCTTTCTGCTTGTTGTCATACAGCCATGCGTAGCTCTGGCAGGTCACGGGCAGACGCTGGTCTTGCGGGTCGAAAGAGCAGGCGTAGGATGGTGTCAACATAGTGTATGACGTGCCGGATCCCTTGCTGCTGCTTGTTACGCTCAAGCCAAGACACCAGCCGATGTCACCACCGGAGTTGGGTGTATAACCCATCTCAAAGATCACATCACCGCGGTTGGGGTTGCAGCCGTTAATCTCGTTATCGAAGATAGTCTTAAATTTAGGTGTCAGCTCACGATCACGTAGTGATATGAGTTTCAGGGCGTATGCCTTTGCCACCTTATAATAGTCATCAGGGGCAGTGGCTGTTGCCTCATTACCGTTCTCATCCTTATATGTAACGGTGTATTCCTCACCGGTGCCGGTGCTGCGTGCCATGGTGCCGTCAGCCTGCATGGAGTATCCGGCGCGGAACATGGCAAGTTTGACAATGAAGCCTAATGCAAACTCCCTGTTCATGCGCTCCACGGTCATCACATCATCCCACTGCATCTCCTCCTCCACATTGATAAGGTCTTGTATGCAGTGTGAGTAGATGATGTTCTTGTCAGTACGTGGGTCGTTGTGCATGTTACTCTCTGTGGTGGGAGTGGTAGCAAATGGCACATCAGCCCAGAAGTTACACATCAGCCAGTACCAGTATGCCCGCAGGCAGTATGCCTCACCGTGCAGCTGTTTCATGTCCTTGTCACCTTTATTAAATAGGTCAGACTTCTCAATGCCTTCTATACACTGATTTGCGAAGTCAATGGCTTTCTGGCTGTTTTCCCAACATGTCTTGATGTCACCGAAGTAACTGGGGTTGAGGGCCCAGATAGCGCGACGGTCAGAGCCCACGGCTTGTGTGGCATTGACAAATCCAATCTCAACATCGTTGTTCTGCATCCAGTTGGTACTCATACGTGAGGTATAGCTGTCTTCGCAGAAATAAGCATAGACGTTGTCTATCATCTTACGGGCGGAGATTGCGTTGCTGCACAGCTCATCCGAGGTATAGGTGGACAAGTTTTTTGTTTCAAGAATATCATCGCTGCACGATGTCATTGATGATAATGCCAGACTGCCTACCGCAAAAACCGTAAGGAATTTATTAAATATCTTGGTATTCATAACCTTTCTATGTTTTATCTGAGTATGTTTATAATCTTAGAATGATACGTTTACACCTATTGTCCATGAGAATGACTTCGGGAATGCAGAGTAGTCGGCACCAGGAGTAAGACCGCTGGCAGAGCTGCCGGTGATGGCGGTGTTAACCTCTGGGTCATAGCCGGAATAGTTTGTGATGCAGAACACATTGTTAAGTGTTCCGTAGATACGCAACTGGTTGCATGCGAATTTCTGTGTCCATGCCTTTGGGAAGGTGAAGCCCAGTGTGATGTTCTGTAAACGCAGGAATGAACCGTTCTCCACAAAGTAAGAGGTTGCTACTGGGTTATTGTCAGACATTGTGGAAGGAGACCACAGTGTGGCTTTCGCATTCATCGCCTTCAGTGTCTCATAGTCAGAGGTTATCTCACCAGTTTCCATATCGAGGTATGTCCAAGAGCTACCGCCAGTGGTTACTGATGACATCTCCTGTCGGAGTGCTGACCACTGGTTACGATAGCGCTGGTAGCTCACCATCTTGTCCATGTTATACACATCATTGCCATAGACGAAGGTGAAGTTGGCAGAGAGATCAAACCACTTGTATGTGCCGTTAAGACCGAAACCGCCGCTGAACTTTGGCTGTGTGCGGCCGATGATGGTGCGGTCATTCTCCTCTGTTATCTTGCCGTCACCGTCAAGGTCTTTGTATTTCGGTGCACCGGGACGCAGACCGGCCTTTGAGCCTGTCACAGCATACGTGTTGTCCACAACACCCTCCTTGAGGATATACTTTCCGCTTGCGTCAAACTTAAACTGTGTCTTTCCGTTGTCATCAACGTATGTCTCAAAGTCATCCACTCCATACACACCGTCGTATTTGAAGCCCCATACAAGACCGAGAGGATGACCCACAAGTACGCGGTAGTCATCACGGCCGCGCATATCGGTTGAGAAGCCGCCGGAGTTGGTGGCGATATAGTCAAGACCATCAGCCAGTTTCTCAACTTTGTTGCGGTTGAAGCTGATATTGAAGTTAGCATTCAGTGAGTAGTCCTTATGCTGCAGGATAACACCATTCAATGTTACCTCAACACCCTTGTTGGATGTCTCACCGAGGTTGCGCATCATTGATGTGTAGCCGATAGCTGTCACAGGCAGGTCGATGAGCAGATCCTTAACGCTGTTGTAGTAGAAGTCAACACTACCGGAGAGTCTCTCCTTAAAGAAACCAAAGTCAAGACCCACGTTACGTGTTATCGTTGTCTCCCACTTCAGGTTTTTGTTTGCCAACTGTGAGTTGGCGAGTGTGTAGTGACCGTTCTGAGTGTTGCCGGCTCCGTAATACTTAGAGCTGCTGTATGGCTTATATTCTGTTACGAACATAGAGCTGCCAATGCGGTTGTTACCGGCGGTACCGAAAGAGAGACGGAATTTTAGGTTAGACAGCCAGTTGTGAGTACTCTCCATCCACGGCTCCTCTACGACACGCCAAGCGAGAGCCATGGCGGGGAAGTAACCCCACTTGTTACCCTTTGCGAACTTGGAGCTACCGTCGGCACGCATGGTGAAGGTTAAGAGGTAGCGGTCTAAGAGAGTGTAGTTCAAACGACCGAAGTAAGAGAGCAGACGGTCTTCCTGACCTAATGAGCTGCTGATAGTCTGAGCGCCCTGGGTCTTGCCGTTGTCAGCCATGGTGGCAAACATCTTCTTTGGCTGTGTCTCCTCAGAGAAATACTTACCTACAATACCCATTGTCTCACTGCCGGAGGCGATATACTCCTGACCAATCATTACGTTGAAGTCGTGAGTCTTGTTGAAATTCTTCTTCCATGTGAGGTTGTGGGATAGACGGCGTTTCCAACTGTCTTTCTTAGTCCACTCACCCATTGGCAGGCTATTGCCATCCTGTACGGATTTGCTGCTCAGAGCACCATACCAGTCTTTCTGCTGGAAGAAGTTGTAGTCATAGCCATACTCAGCGCGGTAGGTGAACATCTTGTTAATCTTCCATGTCAGACCAACGCTGTAGTTGTAACGACGGTCGTTCTTACGGCGCCAGTAGTCGTTAACTTTATCTTTCAGGCTACGTGTAACGCTGATGTACTCGTCGTACTCCTCCTCAGAGAGTGTCGAGGGATCTACGTCCCACTGGTCATACAAACCGTTCACCGGACCCTTGGTCACTGTCTCGTAAGAACGGATCTTATACTTACCACCTGTGGAGCCCACACCCTTGGTCTCAGAGTCAGACAGACGCATGCCAAAGTCTAAGGTGACGTTCTTAAAGAGTTCATGCTTCAACTTGAAATTCATGTTGTAGCGGCTGTAGCCGTTATCCTCCATCAGTGAGTTGTCAACGGCGTATGTGCCGCTCAGTGAGAACTGTGTCTTCTCAGAGCCACCACTGATGCTGATGTTGTGGCTTGTTGAGAGACCAGACTCTCCGAACATCTCATCCTGCCAGTTGGTGCCCTTCTGATATTTATAAAGGTCGATGTCATCGTAAGAGCCCATACGTTTCTCATACTTGTTGATACCGCCGCTCTGGAGTGCGTAATACTCATACAGGCTGTAGGCATACTGCGACGGTGTCATGGTGTGCAGTTTCTTTGCCATCGACTTACCCTGGATATAGCCGTTGTAGCTAATCTGGGTCTTACCGGCTTTGGCGCCCTTGGTCTGGATAAGGATAACACCGTTAGCACCCTGAGAACCGTAGATAGCCGTTGAGGAGGCATCCTTCAGTACGGTGATGTCTTCGATGTCAGCCGGAGAGATGTCGCTGATGCTGCTTACGGGGAAGCCGTCAACGATGTAGAGAGGTGAGTTGTCACCAGTGATAGAGCCGCCACCGCGCACCTTGATAATCATCTCAGCGTCGGGAGAGCCGTCAGTAGTTGTAATCTGCACACCGGGCAGTTTACCCGTCAGGGCCTCAGCGGTGTTGGTAACAGGTATCTGAACCAGGTCAGAACCCTTTACCGTAGCCACTGATCCGGTAAGGTCTTTTTTCCTCACCGTTCCATAACCGATTACCACCACCTCGTTCAGAGTGGCGTTGTCGTCTTCCATCAAGACGTCCACCTGTGTCTTACCGGCAACGTTTATCGTCTGTGTCTTCATACCTACGTATGAAACGACGATTTCCTTGCCTGTCACGGTTAGGGTGAAATTACCATCAAGGTCGGTAATAGTAGCATTCTTCTGGTTTGCCTTGTCCATCACCGTTGCTCCGATGACGCCCTCACCAGTACCGTCCTTCACAGTTCCCTTGATTGTTGTCTGCGCATGCAGCCCTATCGCCATAATGGCGAATAATACTGCGAGCAGAAATCTTCTGTTTGCTTTAACGGACATAATTAATTGATTTTAGTAAATTATTTATATTTAGGTTTTTCTATTTTGCAAAGATAACTAAAAAATGTAAAACGCCAAAACTTTAGTGTTAATTTTTTTAAGATTAGGACTATTTTTAGTATTTCCGGTGCAAAATAACACCTTTTTTTATTATAAGACGGTGTAAAATCGTACCAAAATGGGGTAAAATTGTACCAAAATGAAGTAAAATCAAACCAAAACGTGCTAAAATTTTGCTTTTACGTTGAAAACGAGTAATTTTGCACTATAAAAAAAGGAAAAAACAGATAATTATGAATATTGAACAGCAAATCTGCGGCAGCATACATGCCGCCATTAATGAGTTATACAACGCACAAGTTCCTGAATCAAATGTTACCCTTCAGAAGACAAAGAGCAATTTTGAGGGTAACCTCACACTTGTGGTTTTTCCGTTTCTGAAAATATCCAAGAAGAAACCAGAGGAGACGGCTCAGGAGATAGGTGAATATCTGAAAGCCAACTGCCCGGCAGTGGCTGAATTCAATGTGGTGAAGGGATTTCTTAACATCACCATAGCTCCGGAGGCATGGGGCAGCCTACTCAATGATATAGACAGCGACCCTCACTTCGGTGAGCGTCAGGTAACAGAGGACAGCCAACTCGTAATGATCGAGTACTCATCACCCAACACCAATAAGCCGCTGCATCTTGGTCATGTGAGAAACAACCTGCTTGGATGGTCGTTGGCTAAAATCATGGAGGCTAACGGCAACAGGGTTGTTAAGACTAATATCGTCAACGACCGTGGAATACATATCTGTAAGTCGATGCTCGCATGGCTCAAGTGGGGCAATGGTGCCACACCCGAGTCAACGGGTAAGAAAGGCGACCATCTGATTGGTGACTTCTATGTGGCTTTTGACAAGCACTATCGTGCTGAGATAGATGAGCTGAAGGTTGAATATATTGCTGATGGCATGGAGGAGGAGAAAGCCACAGAAAAGGCAAAGGCTGAGGCTCCACTTATCAAGGAGGCTCATGAGATGCTCGTCAAGTGGGAGCAGGGCGACCCTGATGTACGTTCGTTGTGGGAGATGATGAACAACTGGGTATATGCCGGTTTCGATGAGACATACAAAGCCCTTGGTGTAGGTTTCGACAAGATTTACTATGAGTCGGAGACATACCTCGTGGGTAAGAAGAGGGTAGAGCAGGGATTAGAGCAGGGGCTATTCTTCCGTAAGGAGGATGGCAGCGTATGGGCAGACCTCTCTGCTGATGGGCTGGACCAGAAACTACTGCTGCGTTCTGACGGTACCAGCGTATATATGACTCAGGATATCGGTACCGCTGATATGCGTTTCCGTGACTATCCCATTGACAAGATGATTTATGTGGTGGGTAATGAGCAGAACTATCATTTCCAGGTTCTATCCATACTGCTCGACAGACTTGGTTTCAAGTGGGGTAGGGAGTTAGTCCACTTCTCTTACGGTATGGTAGAGCTGCCTAATGGTAAGATGAAGAGCCGTGAGGGTACCGTGGTTGATGCCGACGACCTGATAGAGACAATGATCAGTGACGCTTACAAGACCTCTGAGGAGTTGGGCAAATTCAAGGATATGAGTGATGAGGAGCGTCAGGAGATAGCCCGCATCGTTGGTATGGGAGCCTTGAAATATTTCATTCTGAAGGTTGACGCCAGAAAGAACATGCTCTTCAATCCGGAGGAGAGTATCGACTTCAACGGCAATACAGGTCCGTTTATACAATACACTCACGCGCGCATACGCTCTATCCTGCGAAAGGCATTGGCAGAGGATATTATGCCGGAAACCTTTGACCCGGCATCATATATCCTTAATGAGAAGGAGATACAGCTCGTGCAGCGTATGAATGAGTATGGCGCCGCTGTGGCTCAGGCTGGTATCGACTATTCACCCAGTGGCATCGCCAATTACTGCTATGAGCTGACCAAGGAGTTCAACCAGTTCTATCATGACTATAGCATCATGAATGCCGAGACACCAGAGGCAAAGGCAGCACGCCTTGTCATTGCCCGCAATGTGGCAAAGACAATAAAGAATGCCATGGCTCTGCTCGGCATTGAGGTGCCCGAAAGGATGTGATTTCAGTTGAGTTAAAAGGATTTACTATTTGACGATTTCTTCGTGTATTATTTATTCTTGTTTTGGTACTCAGGCGGCAAAGCCGGAGTCCAATTTACTATTTGACGATATTGATTAGTTAACGTTCCCGTTGTTTAAACTTTAAACTATAAAAATAGCGCTATGCTTATTGATGTTGCCCCTCCAGACTATCGTAATGATACCGTGTTGCCGCTGCATCCGGATGTGAAGGCTCAGGCATGGGCAGTGGATGCCGGTTGCTCCGGCAATCCGGGACCGATGGAGTATCAGGGTATAGACCTTCAGACTGGATACCGTGTCTTTCATTTCGGTCCGGTGCAGGGCACCAACAATATCGGTGAGTTTCTTGCAATAGTCCATGCTTTGGCGTTGCTTGACAAACAGGGCATCACTGACAAGGTTATTTACAGCGACTCCTATAACGCTATATTATGGGTAAAGAACAAGCGGTGTAAGACAAAGTTGGAACTTACTCCGCAGACAGAGAAGCTATACCAGATTATCCATAGAGCAGAACACTGGCTGCGCACTCATGAGGTGCGCACGCCAGTGATTAAATGGGAGACGAAGCTATGGGGGGAGATACCTGCTGACTTCGGCCGTAAGGGGTAAATGAGGTTGTAAGGTTATGAGGTTGTAAGGTTATGAGGTTGTAAGGTTATGAGGTTGTAAGGTTATCTTACCTGAAACCTGAAAGCGAAGCGACCTAATAACCTCAAAACCTATAGTACTTAAAGACCATGAGAAATAGGATTATCATACTTTTATGTTCTTTGTGCTGTCTGCTGAATATCCAGGCTCAAGACACTACACTCTATGACAACCGCTCAGGTGTGTCACATTGGATTGTGTCTGATGTATTGCAGGACAGGCAGGGCTTTATATGGCTTTCCACATGGAACGGTCTTAACCGTTACGACGGATACGTGTTCCGGCAGGTTAAAAGCCAGCCCGGAGACGGTACTAAGATTACATCTGAGGTGATACGCCAGATGACCCTCGACCCTCATGGAAATATCATCTGCTCCACCGACAACGGACTGTTTATGCTGGATGTCAGGAGTTATACCCTACGCGACATCAATGACCCCAAAAATAAAGTAAAACCCCATCCGGGTCGTGAGAGACTCTTGCGCGATACTCATGGTAATCTGTGGCGGGTGGAGCGTTACGGGGTGACCAAGACTACCAGCCCCCACCATCCGGCACATGTAGTGGAGGGTACGCATGGTGTCCAGGCGCGCGCCTTTCTGAAGGACCGTCATCGCAGGTGGTGGCTTGCCACTAAGGAAGACGAGAGCATTCGTATCTATGATGACAAAAACACGCTGCTGGGCTTTCTCGGTGCCGACGGACGCCTCCATACCAATGCCACGCCATTCAACTACCGTGCTTACAGCATCACGGAGAGCCGTAGCGGTGATATCTGGATAGGATGTAAACCAGGGGCGTTGCTGAGGCTCCGGGAGCGCAATGACGGCTCTTACGACATCAGCAGGATTACTGCCCCGGGATTAACATGTGACACCATATATGATATTACCGAAGATGCTAAGGGGCGTCTCTGGCTTGCCACTTTCGGTGGTGGTGTGCAATGTGTCACTAATCCCGCTGCAGACCACCCAGACATTGTCAATTTCCTCAACACAGCGCCCTTCAGAGGCTCTCAGACACGTGTGCGCCGTATTATTGTTACCAAGGACGGCAATATAGTGTGTGCCACAACGAATGGCATTATTATTGGTTATATCAACAATGTGGATATACGTAAGAGCAGTTTCCAAAGACTTACACGCGACGGCGGGCGCATAGAGAGCCTAAGCAACAACGCCGTCATGGATGTTGTCAGCGATGGTAGGGAAACAATATATGTTGCAACAGAAAACGGCGGAATAGATATTATCAGCGAGAAGAGCCTCTTCAGCAAAACTCCGGTGTTCAGACACTATAACACCTCCAACTCATCGCTCACCACTGATGCCTGCATGTCATTAGCGATGAAAGGAGACGGACATCTGCTGATTGTAAGCCCTGACAGGGTAATGGACTTCATACCAGAGAAAGACAGTACAGTGACATTCTCACGTAATTTCTGGAACCCCACAAGTCATTTCTCGGAGGAGCGGCCAATGAGGCTGTTTGATGGCTCTTGGCTCTTCGGTCAGGAACAGGGAGCATATATCGCTACACCTCATAACATGGAGTCTCGCGGCTACGTACCACCATTGATGTTTACGGAGTTACATGTCAACGGCAAAGCCCCTTTCCTTGGTATATGCCAGAGAGACACAGTCATCATCGGTACCGGTGACAGGAATTTCTCTGTTTCTTTCGCTGCATTAGATTATTTAGACAACTCACAGATACTATACCGCAGCCGTTTGAATGGTGAGCAATGGTCACAGGCATCACCTAATCACACCATAACATTCTATGATATACAGCCGGGGGAATATATCTTAGAGGTGCAGTCCACAGACCGTTATGGCAGATGGACAGCCAACACTAAGAGCCTGACAATTATTGTTGAGGCTCACTGGTATGAGACGCTTTGGGCACGCATCGCGGCATGGCTGTTGTCGTTGGCTTTGATATTGGGAGTAGTATATACTATAATATATATACGCAACCTGCACCGTCAGCGCAGAGAACTCCTTGAGAAATATCTCTCTCTGCTCAGTAATCCAAGGGAGACAGAGGAGCAGCCTGAAGACACAGAAGCAGAGAAAATCTTGTCACAGGAACTCTCTGATGCCGACAGCAAGTTTCTTGACCACGTAAGACGATATATTGAGGAAAATATCTCCAATAGCGACGCCAACATAGAGGATATGGCGTCATACACCGCTACCAGTCGTAGTAACCTCAACCGTAAACTGCGCTCGTTGTTAGACATCACCGCCACACAACTGCTTATTGATGCAAGGCTGCAAAAAGCCCGACAGATGCTGGAGGCATCTGCCGGGGAAAAGGTTGATATTGCTGATATAGCCTATCGATGCGGATATTCTGACCCACATTATTTCTCCCGGAGTTTCAAGAAGAAATATGGCGTCCCACCAAGTGCTATCTCTTCACAATCTTCTTACCATTAATGATGGCTATACCTCTATATGAGGTGTCAGCTATCCTGCCATCTACTGTATATACAGGCAGGCTGTCATTATCTCTGTCTTCCTTGTATGTAGCCATTGTTATACCCGTTGATGTGCGATCTGCAACAAGCAGTATCTCCTGACCCGCTGTGGTCGGGATGTCATACAGATAGGTGGTGGGTAGATTGGTGTCGGGTATCTTGGAGGCGTTGACAACGATAGGCGCCGGCATGACGTATGGCTGCATCAACTCATTAGTGTTAATACCAGATGCTATGGTGAGCGGTGTGCCGTCAGCCATCATCAGTGGGGTATGGCTGCGCAGGCGCAAATTACCACCAATGGTTGACTTAACCTTGAGTAGTACAACATCGCCCATCTTCCACTGAAGGTCTGTCACCTCAAAACCACCACGGGCGCGAAGACCTTTAACCTCACCCTCTGACCATACTGCAGGCAGTGCGGGCAGGATGTGCATAAATCCGGCGTGCGACTGTAGTAGCATCTCTGCTATACCGGCACAACAGCCGAAATTACCGTCTATCTGGAATGGAGCGTGGGCGTCAAACATATTAGCGTAGGTGCCACCGTCGGCATCGTTCATAGTGGCGTTGGGATCCATCAGTCGCAACTGGTTCTTGATGATGCTAAGGGCATGGTCGCCGTCTAACATACGCGCCCATTCACACACCTTCCAACCCATCGACCAGCCGCGTGCGGCATCACCACGTCCCACGAGTGATTTGTGTACACCTTGATAGACTGTGGGATTGACATACGGTGACACCTGATTGCCCGGATAAGCACCCCAGAGGTGGGAGAGGTGACGGTGTGAACTGCTTTCCTTGTCCCAATCCTCCTGCCATTCCTGTATCTGACCATATTTACCTATCTTATACGGTGTGAGCTTTGCTTTCAACTCGTCTAACTGTGAGGCGAATTCGGCGTCGGTGTCGAGGATGCGGGCTGCCTCAGCGGTGTTCTTCAGCACATCATACACCATCTGGTTGTCCATTGCCACACCACCGAAGAGGGCACAGTTCATATTTTTGCCGTTGTCATCCACGTAGGAGTCTTTGCCAGGATGGTTCTCTGGAGAGTTAGACGGACAGACAACCATATAACCGGTGTTCGGGTCTTTGACGAGGAAATCCTGGTAGAACTGTGCACAACCTTTCAATACCGGATAGACCTCGGCAAGATAAGCCTTGTCACCGGAGAAGAGATACTTCTCCCACAGATGAGAGCAGAACCATGCGTTACATGTAGGCCACACACCCACAGAGCCGTTATCTACCGGACCGGTAGTACGCCAGATGTCGGTGTTGTGGTGCAGTGTCCATCCGCGGGCGCCATACATCTGCTGAGCTGTCTCGGCACCTGTCACCGACACGTCTTTCACCATCTCAATAAACGGATTATGACACTCCGCGAGGTTTGTCACCTCTGCCGGCCAGTAGTTCATCTCAACATTGATGTTGCTGGTGTATTTGGAGTCCCAGGCGGGATATTGGCGGGCATTGGGGTTCCAGATACCCTGCAGGTTTGCTGGTTGTGTGCCAGGTTGTGAGGATGAGATGAGCAGGTAACGCCCAAACTGGAAATAATTGGCTACCAGTCCCGGGTCGGAAGCTGTTGAGCGGAACTCTTTGATACGTGTTTCGGTGTTTTTCTTCTCCTGTGCCTCGTTGGAGCCGAGGAAGAGGCTAACCCTGTTAAACTGCTCCTGGTATTTGCTTACATGATCACTCAGTGTGGTGTCGTAATCTTTTTCTTTGCTCAGGTAGTCGTTGATATATGCCAAGGCCTTTGCCTCTGCATTACCGCTTATGTCATCATAGTTGACGAAATTGGTTGCTGAAGAGATGATAATAGTGGCTGCCGTGGCGTTGCTGACCTCTATCATCGGTGCTGTGGGGTTACCAGCCACGAGACCACCCTGCATCACATTCTGCTTGCCCTTGGCAGTCTGCTCTCCGCCATCATTGATTACCTTTATGAATGTAAAGCAGTTAACTTTGTTTGCCACATTCTCTGTCATGTCTTTGGCGGGAATGAGCGACGCCTCTATCATGCCGTCGTCGGTAATCTTGTTGATGCTTAATTTCGCCATGTTCGTCTTGTTAGGAGCGGCGTAGCAGACATTCATATTCAGCTTGCCGGGTTCTGATGCCTCAATGCGCATCACGGTGACGTTATCTTCAAAGGAGGTGAACACGTTACGAGTGTATGTTACTCCGTCAACGATGTATGTCGTTGTTGCAGTGGCTGTGGAGAGGTCTAAGGAGCGCACGTATGCCTGGGCATCAATGGCATCTGTTGTCTGACCTGCCTCCTCGTCATCATAACGGTGACCGGGGAAACCCACAAGCACACATCCGGCAGCCTGATACTGGGCACCATGGGAACCCTTTGACATCCAGTTGGGGATGGCGAGTTTCTGTGCCGACACATAGTCTTTGTTGAAGATCAGTTGCTGCACCTGTGAGAGCACGCCTTTTGCATCGGCGTTGTAGTTGCGGTTTGGTGACTGACCCCAGAAGGTGTCCTCGTTAAGCTGTAGGGTGTCTATAGCCACACTGCCGCTCACCATGGCTCCGAGACGTCCGTTGCCAAGTGGTAGTGCCTCCTCCCAGTATGCTGCCGGTCTGTTGTACCACAGACGGTTCTTGCTGTCCAAGACAGGTGGCGGCACGGGGCGTGTGTCTGATGTGGTGAATGTTGTCGTTACTGGTGATGTATATACGTTCCCTGCCAGGTCGGTAAGGCTGTTGGCAGGCAGTGTCAGGGTATATGACGTTGTAAGGTCCAGGTCTTCGTATGCTAATGAAACCTTATTGACATTAACCACCGGAGTCAGCTGTTGTGAACTGTTGGTGGTGTTATTGGTTAGTGTGGCTGTGGCGTTGCCCTTCAGCGATACACCCTCATTAAACAATATGATTGCTTTTCCGGTTGGTATAACGTTTGTAGAACCGTTTTCCGGTGTTATGCTGATGAGTTTCGGAGCCTGGGTGTCCTCGGCAAGGATATTGACGTATTTAAGGTTGTAGTTACTTGTCTTTGTTGCCGACTGTATGAGCATACGTATTATAAGGCTCTCCTTGTTGTCGGCGTCCAGGTTATAGTTGGCGTCCACGTAGGTGTTCCAGTGCGCACCGGAGGTATAGTCATCCAGCACAGTCCAGGTGTTGCCGCCGTCAACGGAATATACCACTCCGAATTTTGTTGCCGAACTGGAGCCGTCGCCGATAGAGAAATTCAGTTTGATATTTGATAGTGAGGTTGTTGGCATCGACACCTCAAAATACTGGTCATGTTTAGAGCCGTCGGTGTAGTCCTCCTTTGCCGTAAACTTATCTATAGACGCGGTGTTGAGGCGTAACAGGTAGTTGGGATTAGAACCGCTGGTAGTCACCTGCCATTTGCCGTCAGAGGTGTGTACGGTAATACGGCAGTCCTCGGGCACTAAGGCACATTCGTTAGGCAGGAAATAGGGTTGTGTCTTCGACCACTGTGTGTTGGCTATTGACGACCACCCTAAGGTGTTGGGGGTATAAATCACTGTCGTCCCTTGTTTCTCGGCATCATAGCCGGTGGAGAAGACCCATTTGGCAACAGCCGTCTGAGCAGCTGATGCGCTCATTGCGCATAGGAGCATTATAATCAATACCCCAAAATGCTTTTGCACATTCTTTCTTTTTCTCATTTTGTAGTAATTATTATTGATTCAAGTTGTTTTGTGCCGCAAAATTACTGCGTATAAAAAATAATGAAGTGCACAATCTGCCCAAGATGAGTGAAAAAAGGCGCAAATAACCCCAAGACTATAATTAAGATAAATATTCGTAACTTGTTGTATGTCAGAAAAAAACAATGAGGCGGTAAAAATACCGCCTCATCATAATACTAAATATTCAACTCTTCAACTATTCATGCACATACAGTTGCCAGCCTAAATAGGTCTCTATGGCTTCCTGGATAATGGCTGCTGCCTTACCACGCACAAGGGCTACATGATGCTCAAAGCCGTTCTTACAGATATACTTCATCAGTTTCTGCAGGTTGTCAACCTTTGTCACAGCGATGCAGCCGTCCATGCCGTATGGCTCGTTGGTGATCTCGCCCTCACCGAGGTATGCCTTGATGCATCCCTTCGGGTCATCGGTGGAGATGCGGAAGAAGGAGAAGTCACCCTCGCTCACCTTGGCATAGACAGCACCAAAGGTGCGTACCTTACCTAACGTCCTGCCTAACACACCGAGCGGGCCAAGCTTGACATTGTTGTTGCCAACGAAGGAGCGTGGGAAGTTGCCGCAGTGTGTGCATACGCACTTGTTACGGTCTTCAGCGAAGTTGTTGTTCCAGTCTGCCAAGGCTGCCGCATTGCCGGTGGCAAGGCGCAGGGCAAGCATAGAGACGGCTCCGGCGATGTCGGTCTCGCAGGCACATGGTATGCCCATATCACCGAGCATTGCCATGGTTATACACGGTGCGCAGCCGTAGTTCTGCTCAAGAGAGTCCCAGCATTGCAGGGCAAGGGCGTCAACTTTGTTGTCGGCAACCCATTTCTCCACTGCCACACCAAACTTAGCCTGTACAGTGAGTTTCTCAGCGTATGCCTCCGGCACAGTGGCATAGCCGCGTATCTTTTCCATCTTCTCTATTAATGCCGGGTCATCATCGGTTATCTTCTGTGCGGCGAAGAGTATCTCCGAGAGGTCGGCGGGCACCACTGTTATGCCGCTGCGCTGTAATATCTTCTCACTGGCACGGCAGGTGTTAAATCCTAACGGGCGTGTTCCGATCTGTCCGATGCGGCAGTGGCGCAGGGTGTTCACCACCCGGCATATAGCTGCAAACCTGTTGATGTCCTCTGTGAGCAGGTTGCTGTAGATAGAGTAGGTGTGCAGTGTGGTGTCTGTAAACGGTATGCCATACTGATAGAGGTTGTTGCATACTGAGATCTTACCGCAGAAGGCGTCACGTCTGCTGTCAAGGTCCACTTTGTCGTTCTCATCATCACAAGCCTGTACCAGTACTGGCACGTTGAGGTCGGCGCGGCTGATGGCATTGATGATACCTATCTCATATCCGAAGTTAGGTAGTGATACGATGATACCGTCTATCTCATCCCTGTGTGCGCGGAACAGCTCAGCGCATTTCACTCCGTCCTCAAGTGTCTCTATACTGCTGGAGCCTGTTGGTGTGGCATCCTCCGGCAATATGATATATTCATAACCTTGTTCGTCAAGGGTCTTCAGAAGTTGCTTCTTTACATCCCTTGCCAACTCTGAGTTGAAATAGGCGCGTGTTCCGATTATCACGCCAAAACATTGCTTATTGTCTTTCATATTATGGTTTTTATAGTTTTTAAATAGTAGTAATAGTGCAATAGTGTTAATAGTGCTAATAGTGCTAATAGTGCTAATAGTGCTAATAGTGCTAATAGTGCTAATAGTGCAATAGTGATTCACTTTTGTCTTTTGACCTTTGACTTTTGACCTTTGTCTTTTGACCTTTGACTTTTGCCCTTTGTCTTTTGCCCTTTGACCTTTGCCCTTTGACTTTTGCCCTTTGTCTTTTGCCCTTTGTCTTTTGTCTTTTGCCCTTTGTCTTTTGACCTTTGACCTTTGACCTTTGTCTTTTGGCCTTTGACCTTTGACTTTTAACTCAACTTTTAGTTGAGTTAAATAATCATACCTATGGCTTTCTGCCAGCCATGGTAGGCACGGCCAATGGCAAGCTCATTGTCCTGTGGTGTGACGGCAGGCTCTGGTGTCCAGTGCTGCTGCGCCT
>JAGDAU010000202.1 GCA_017959365.1 Prevotella sp. | reverse complement strand
CTCTTGTATACCTTATTTCTCACTTTTGCTTGCAAATTTATAAAATTTTATTGAGTATTGGATTATTTTTGTCAAAAAAAATCATAAGTTTTAGCCGATTTTTGTTGAAATGTGTAAGTACTTGCACATCATTTTCAGATCATTTTGCGATATTAGCGGCTGAATCATCAATGAAAGGATGTAGATAGCACCGATATAGTCCGGATGTCGGCCTAATGACCGATTGGGGTTTAATCACAAAAAAGAGGAGCTAATTTCTTAGCTCCTCTTATCCACTCAGCGGAAGGTGAGGGCTTCAAACCCCCGATACCCGAAAAGGGTATACCGGATTTCGAGTCCAGCGCGATCGATCACTCTGCCAACCTTCCATAATCCAGTAAACGAACCGGAACGGCTCATCATTCGGGCTGCAAAGTTATAAAATAAAATTGTAACAGCCTAAACAAAGGGTGATTTTTATGTTAAAATATTCAAATCCTCGTTTATTTTGCCTTTCCAGGTGTTGTAAAGTTTTATCAACTCGTTAAGGCCGAATGCTTTCATCTTGTCATTATAGAAGACGTCAAGACATAGGTCCAGCAGGTCTTTGTCTGCTGTCTTGTCAGACTCAAGCAATGCCCTGACATTGAATTTCACTTTATCGACCACCGTCTCGTCAACGATGCCGTTGCTGTCAACGATATTGTCAAGCAGCATATACTTATGGATGGTCTGCAGGTGTTCGTCTGTGATATTGATACTCTTGCTATTTGATTTATTGGCTTGTATTGTGTACATGATATATATGTGTTAAATGTTATTTCATAAGGAATGACAGGATACCTTGCATGATACGTTGCCGGGTTGCCGGATCCTTGATACACTCAAACGGGAATCCCATGACAAATGTCTTATAGTCTTGTCCGCCGTATGCCACTGCCGCCGACATGCCGTTGTCGTATTGCATGGCGCAGAAAGCCTGACTGACGGGACTTATAACCTCAGGGTGGGTGGCAGCATAGTGTCTCTCGTTCAGGTTTCTGAAGAACTGGAAACTCATACCCAGTCCGTTGGCATTTTCTGACGTATTGGTGTATGTGGAGGAGTACTTCATTTTGAGCATTGACTCAAGGAAGGATTTCTCTTCATCCGTCTTCATGTCTGAACCTATATATGATCCGCTGACAAGCATACGTCCTCCACTTCTAAGATAGGAGGCTATGGCATTACGCATCGCTGTATTGATGGATTTATATCTCACAAGTGAGTGACCGTCCTCTTTCTCCAGTCCGAGCAACAGGTCAACACATCTGTATCGGTTGATGTTCACCAGGTTTTGCTCCACTGCCGTGGATGAGCAGCTGACGACATTATATATTCCGCTACCCGCGATGGCAGCGGTGTGAGCTGCGGTGTAGTCAAAGGTGTTGCCTGCGAAGAAGATGCCAGCCCAGTTATTTTCACCATATCCTAAAGAACCCTCGCCCTCAAGACCTATTTTTTCGATATCGTAACATGTCTGTCGTCCTGCCCATCCGGCTGTCTTACCGTATGTGATGCCTGGATCGGCGCTGAAATCAAAGCCCTGCTCATAATCATTCTCCCTCACCGCCGGTGCCGCGAGTCGGTGGAAACCGTTTACCACCAGCACGGTAGCAGTAGCCTGTGGGTTATAATATGCCGAGAGAGTCTCTGTGGGGAAGCTCTCACCACCTTTCTTGGCGGCTGTCACCCTGAAGTTATATTGCATACCGGGCTGCAGTTGTATGGTCATACTGTTACCTTTCACGTTCTGACCATTGTCAAAGTCAGCCCTACCCATAGCGGTATATACATTATACGATGAGGGGTAAGCGGACGGCTCTATGGCATCTGCCACAGCATCCCATCTCAGTGTTGCCTTACCATTGTTTCCCATCTCTATCCTGAAGTTTGTGGGTGGCAGTGGTTGCACGACATAACTTGTGTTGTTTTGTTCCGCCAGGAACCGAAGCATTGTCTTATACATCGACCGCGCGAGAGTGAATTTGAAATTGGGGTCTTGTCCCATCTTCATATCCGGGAAATTCTGATGTGAAAGGATCTCTATGATTGCCGAGGGCATCGCCGGCAGCCTTGTCTCTGCATAGTTCTTATCCCAGACGGCCCTTACCTGCCATCTGCCGAAAGTACGTGTCAGGTCTGTGTTGATACCGTTAAACAGACTGGTAGAAAAGTTTCTGGACTTCTCCCTTGACGATCCGTCGCCTAACAAGCCTCCGTTATGCTCTGTTGTTGTAGTGCTTATCGACAGGGTGCCCACCAGTGTTCTGTCTCTCCTTGCTCCTGCATCGCTATGAACAGCGAGCGACAACTCAAACGGCACTCCCCCACCCTTTGTGTCGGGTGCATAGCGTGTGCCACCGGCAAGCCAGTTGGTCATCTGAGGTCTCACATATATGTCATCGGTATAGTCATTTTGACCATCCTTCGGGCTATAGACGGAATATGGTGCTCCCGCCCACTGAGCGTAATATCTTGCTCCCTCTAATGAACGAGGATATCCGCTTATGGTTCCACCCCGTACGATATTTCCCATTCCACCGCCAAATCTCACGGCATCAGTTGTAACCACTCCTTTGCGGTCACTCTCGTTGGTAACCACTACCTTATTAAATTCGCTATATCCTTTATCAAAGTTGAAGGAACCCAGATACACCCATGTGCCGCCACCCATCTGCTGGTTGACATGGAAATGTGTCTCCTGTCCCTTGTGATATACGATATAATGGGCGTCATCGACACTGTTGCCCATTGTCTTATAACTCACGTAAACGGCATATCTGCCATCCTCTGGGATATTGGGAACGTATGTTGCTGTGCTATAGGTTTTCTTGGAGGTTGCTTTAGCCATCCTTACCGTTCCAGCCTCAAATGGGTTCTCATTGTCCTGGTAGTTGCCCGGATGGTTTCTAAAACCTGCTCCCGGCGCAGTGGTCCAGTCGTGTGAGTTGTTATTCTCCACATAATACTGACTACCAGCCTGGTTGTCGTTGTCAACGATAACCTCGTTTTTCTGCCAGTCTCTCTCTCTTGGCGTGAACACCACTGCTCCCGCATTCTCAAGCATAGGAATAAGATATGGCACCACTATTGTCTGGGTGTACAAATCCTCAGTTGTTCCAAAGAGGTGCGGTCTTTGCCATTTCCAGACACCCTTTGTCTGGTCGTAGTATCTTCCGTGACTCTGCCATAATGAGATATGCCTGTTTTGCAGTCCGCCGGTTATCTCCATTGGTTTAGACATATTCATGGTCCATGGCTTAGAGCTCTTCTGCCGCGTCCTTGTCTCCTCATGATGTGTCGGGACATCCATCTGGGTTACGGTATATGAGTTGTTGATCATGCTCTCCACCGGTGTGCCTGCCACAGAGAGCTGCAGTCTGAACAAGTTGTACGGATAAGGAAGGCGTTTCTTCAGTTTGTCGTACATCCTGTCAACGGTCTTCACGGTAAATGGCTGCCTGGCAAATCCCTCATCGGCATTCACCTTCAGTGTCTTATTCAGGAAATCATACTCATAGCCGGTCATTCTTGAACCCTGCCATTGCTTATCATCCTTAGGCTTGTATTTATCAAAGAATTTGTTTATGCCTTTCTCTAATTTCTGCAGTTCGCGCGGTTTTTGGGGCTCTTGGGCAAATGCTGTCAACCATAATGTTGACAATATAAGAGCCACAATTATTCTCGTCAGAGTATGATATAGGATAGGTTTACTCATTGTCAATGGTGAAATTCTCTGGTTTCTTACCTATAAAGTCTTTGTAATACTGTTTTATCTCTATTATCTCATTGTCAAAATCACCTGTGGGCATGACCATCTTAGTGCACTGTATCAGTTTACGTTTATAGTCAACACCATACAGCAGAATTGGTATGCCTGCCTTGAGGGCAATATAATAAAACCCTCTTTTCCATTCCGTGGTACGTTGCCTTGTTCCCTCGGGGGTTATACACAGACAGAATTTGTCCATGTTTTTGGCTTTCTCCGCCAACTGCTCTGTCAGGCTTTGCTTCTTGGTTCTTGCAACAGGTATTCCCCCCATGCGTTTGAACAGAGCTCCCAAAGGCCAGAAGAACCACTCCTGTTTCATCAGGAAATTATTCTTCATTCCCTCTGCCCTCTGATACAGTTGTCCGAGTACGAAATCCCAGTTGCTTGTATGAGGAGCCAAACATATAATGCACTTATCCGGATGGGGAACAGTGACATTTTTCTCCCATCCGGCTACTTTGTATAGCAGGTATTTAAAGAAACCTCTCATAGGCAATTATGAGTTACTGACAATAGTCCAGACTAACCGATATTGTTAATATAGTCTATCAGTTCGTTGAAACTCTTCTGGAAGTCCTCCCACAGTATTTTATAATATACTTTTGGCTTCATGCCCGGTTCGGGATGAGACACTCTTCTAATGAAATCGTCATTAGTTTTCACAATACTTGCAAGTAGCGACTTAGCGTTTTCCTCGTCAACATTTCCGCTGTAGAGGGAGAAAGCCAATGCCTCGGCAAACATTTCCGCACATGCGCCATTAATGACTTTTTTAAGGATTCTTTTGTTATTCATAATATGTTGCGTGTTTATTTCAGAGCAAAGATATAAAAAAAATATGTAATGTGTCCAAAAATAGATAAAAATAACATATTTTTAGGTTTTTAATCATAATTGTTACACCTATTTGAGATTTATTTACTACATTTGCAACTCAAAATGAAATTACATTATTAATAATTAGTATGAGTATAAGCGCATTACAAAAGGCAAGGGCTGCCTATCAGCCTAAATTGCCTACAGCCCTGAAGGGTTTTGTTGAGATTTGTGAGGGTGAGCCAACCCAAAGTGTTGACAATCAGGAAGAGATAAAAGCTCTCTTCCCTAACACCTACGGCATGCCGTTGATAGAGTTTGTACCTGGTGAGGCACGTGAGTATGCTCCACTGAATGTAGGTATCATCCTCAGTGGCGGTCAGGCTCCTGGCGGTCATAATGTTATAAGTGGATTATTTGACCAGGTAAAGAAACTGAATCCCGCCAACCGTCTGTATGGTTTCCTGATGGGACCCGGTGGACTGGTGGATCATAACTACATTGAGATAACCGAAGATTTCATTGCCGACTACCGCAACAGCGGTGGTTTTGACATGATTGGCTCCGGCCGCACCAAATTAGAGAAGGTAGATCAGTTCGAGAAAGGTCTTGAGATTATCCGTAAACTTGACATTAAGGCAATTGTCATCATTGGCGGTGACGACAGTAACACCAACGCCTGTGTCTTGGCGGAGTACTACGCAGCCAAGAAATATGGAGTCCAGGTGATAGGTTGTCCTAAGACCATCGACGGCGACCTGAAAAACAGTCAGATAGAGACGTCCTTCGGTTTTGACACAGCATGTAAGACATACAGCGAGCTTATCGGAAATATCCAGCGTGACTGTAACTCAGCACGTAAGTATTGGCATTTCATCAAGCTCATGGGACGTTCTGCCAGTCATATAGCATTAGAGTGTGCTCTTCAGACTCAGCCTAATATTTGTCTTATATCTGAGGAGATAGAGGCCAAGGATATGACCCTTAACGACATCGTGGAGCAGATTGCTGCTGCTGTGGCAAAGCGTGCCGAGCAGGGTAACAACTTCGGTGTAGTTCTTATTCCAGAGGGACTTATTGAGTTTATTCCCGCCATCGGCCGTCTTATCCAGGAGCTCAATGACCTGCTTGCCGCTCATGGCGCAGACTACAAGGACCTTGACAGAGGTGCCCAGAGAGAGTATATCCTCAATCATCTGTCGGATGCCAACAAAGACACCTTTGCTACACTTCCTAAGGCTGTTGCCCGTCAGTTGTCTCTCGACCGTGATCCTCATGGAAATGTCCAGGTATCACTGATAGAGACAGAGAAGCTGCTTTCAGAGATGGTTGGCGCCAAGCTGGCTCAATGGAAGGCAGAAGGTAAGTATGTGGGTGTGTTTGCTGCCCTCCATCACTTCTTCGGCTATGAGGGCCGTTGTGCCGCTCCCTCTAATTTTGACGCTGATTACTGTTACGCTCTCGGTGCCAGTGCCGCCCAACTCATCGCCAACGGCAAGACCGGCTATATGGCTATCGTCAAGAACACCACCAAACGCACTGATGAGTGGAAGGCCGGCGGTGTGCCTATCACAATGATGATGAATATGGAGCGTCGTAACGGTGAGATGAAACCTGTTATCCGTAAAGCACTCGTTGAGCTCGACGGCAAGCCATTCAAGACTTTTGCCTCATTACGCGACAAGTGGGCTGAGGAGACATGCTACATCTATCCGGGTCCAATACAGTATTGGGGTCCCACAGAGGTTTGTGACAAGACCACCGTCACACTTCAGTTGGAGCATGAGTGATTTAATAACGGGAACGTTAACGGGAACGGGAACAAGCCCCTCCCCCGGCCCCTCCCCTGAAGGGGCGGGGAGGAAATAACGGGAACCGATTTTATAACGGGAACGTTAACGGGAACGGGAACGGGAACTTAGTAAATTGAAGATTGAAGATTGAAGATTGAAAACTTAGTGCCAGTATTTCAGCATCAAATGTAATTCACTTTAAACTT
>JAGDAU010000201.1 GCA_017959365.1 Prevotella sp. | reverse complement strand
TCGGAACGATGATCGGAAAGGGCTACAGTGTTAAGAGTGCGCAGATGGAGATGGAAATGATAGCAGAAGGATACTTCGGTACTAAGTGCATGAAAGAAATAAACCGCCACATGCATGTCAACATGCCCATCCTTGATGCTGTCTATAACATCCTCTATGAGCGTATATCACCGCAGATAGAGATAAAGCTCCTAACTGACAGCTTCAGATAGGGAAACATAGGATAACCTAAGAAAACCTAGGAAAACTTAGGAATACCTAGAATAACCTAGGAATGCCTAGGAAAACCTAAGATAGCCTAGGAAAACCTAAGATAGCCTAAAGAAAAAAACTAAAAATTAAAAAAATACAAGCAACCTGAAAGAGAAAGCAATGAACCTGAAACTGGTCGTCAGACCTATTATAGGATGCCTGACACACTCCCATTTCTGGGAAGGTCCGTGTCGTGCCGGTTATGCCGAGGATATGACACCAGAGGCTGAGAGCTCAGCAGCAGACAAGGCCTTTGCAGCTGCTGTAGAGGAGCTGAAAAAAGCAACACCTGAAATCAATATGCTTGAGGCTGTTGACGCGCGCTATGATGAAAAATTCGTGGTACCCAAAGAGGTATATGCAAAGATAGAGGAGCGAATGGAAGAAGTGGACTTCTTCCTGTGCATGAACTGGAGAATACCCAAACTGGAACGGTACCGCAAACCTGTAGTAATCATGCAAAACGGCAATGAGGGCATAGACTTTGCCGCATACTGCCGCAGCATTGGCGTAGAGGCGTACGTGGCAATGGATATACGCGACCTCAACGAGATAGCACACGCATTATGGGTCAGGAAAGTGGTGGCAAACACCAGGGCACTCATACTCACCCACGGATCAATGCCCACCTTCGGACTGCAGAGCGTTATACGTGACCCGGAACTGATACGTCAGCGCTATGGTATGGAAATTGTGAAAATGCCATATCAGGACATCTTCAAATACATGGATCAGATAACCGATGAAGAGGCAATGCCGATAGCAGAGAAAATCTATGGCAACGCATTAGATACCAAAATCCGCAAAGACTGGTTTGTCAACGATATCAAATACTATCTGGCAGCAAAGAGAATGATGGATGTATATGACTGTAACGCATTCTCGACAGCTTGCCATGAGCTTTGCACTTCTGAGATACCACAAAACAGGAAGTTCACACCATGCACATGTCACTCACTCCTTAAGGATGAGGGAATACCAAGCGGTTGCGAGGAAGACCTCAACGCATTACTGGCAATGACCATCATGCAGGCAGCAGCAAACCGTCCGGCATTCATGGGTAATCCAAATATGGAGACCGACGAGCTGCTACGCATACATCACGCAGTGCCGGCACTGAAGATGAACGGCTATGGAAAGGGTCCGCTGAAGTACAAGTTATGGGCATTTACAGGACAAGGCTTTGGCGGCAAACTCCAGGTGGACTTCACAGAGAATGAGGATAAGTATATCACTCTCGGACGTTTCAACCCCATGGCAGACACCATCTGCGTTAAACGAGGTGAGGTGATGAAGTCTGAATATGATATGGTCTATTGCAGCCCGTATTATTATATCAAAATGGACGACGCCCGCGAGTTCATGCACAACCTTGCCGGTTTCGGACACCATCAGGTGCTAATCTTCGGTGACTACATCAAAATGCTCAAACAGATATCCAAGGTTATGCACTTCAAGGTACTTGAGGGATAGTACAGGAGCAGCAGATGGTTAAATAATCTTAAAAATGTTTTGCCATTTGCATATAATATTGTAATTTTGCAGCCGTTTTAGTCCGTTCAGGCTCAAAGAAGTTGTGGCGATTGCCATGCGCCTGCCGGAGAAGCGTTAAAATAATTTATTAAAAATGTACGCAATTGTAGACATTCAAGGCCAACAGTTGAAAGTGGAAGAGGGTAAGAAACTCTTTGTAAACCACATAAAAGGCTCAGAAGAGGGTCAGACTGTTGAGTTCGAGAAGGTGCTCCTCATTGACAACGAGGGAGCTGTGACAGTAGGTGCGCCAACTGTAAAGGGCGCAAAGGTAGTGTTAGAAGTTGTGAACCCACTCGTCAAGGGCGATAAGGTTATCGTCTTCAAGATGAAGCGCAGAAAGGACTCACGTAAAAAGAACGGTTTCCGTGCGCAGTTCACAGAGGTTAAAGTTAAACAAATCATTGCATAGGAGGAATTAAGCATGGCACATAAAAAAGGTGTTGGTAGTTCTAAGAACGGCCGTGAGTCAGCAGCACAACGACTGGGCGTGAAGATCTGGGGTGGACAGAAGGTTACCGCTGGTAACATCATCGTGCGTCAGCGCGGTACCAAGCACAACCCCGGCAAGAATGTAGGTATTGGTAAGGATGACACTCTCTTTGCATTGGCAGACGGTGTGGTACAGTTCCACAAGGGTCGCCGCGACAAGAGTTTTGTCAGCGTAATACCTGAAGCAGAGGCATAAACAAATAACAACTTATTCCAAACAAACACAGAATCCCTGAGCCAAACAGCTCAGGGATTTCTGCTTTTCAGCCTCTAATATCACTGATTTATAATTTTTTAGAAAATAAGCAATTCAAAATGACATGATTTTGGAAAATATGTATTACCTTTGCAGGTTATAATAAGAAAAATTAAAAAAATACAAGAATATTATGCTTACATTAAAACTCATCACAGAGGAAACAGAACGCGTAATACGCGGACTGGAGAAGAAAAATTTCAAAGGAGCAAAAGAAGCTATTGACAATGTGTTGGCCCTTGACAAATGCAGACGCGAGGCACAACAGAAAGCCGACAACAGCAAGATGGAAGCCAACAAAATGTCAAAGCAGATTGGAACACTCATGAAAGAGGGTCGCCGAGAAGAGGCTGAAGAGGCTAAGAAACAGGTTGCTATGCTTAAAGAACAAGGCAAAGAGGCTGAGGCTATGATGCAAAAGGCACAGGAGGACATGAACGCCATGCTTTGTCAGATACCTAACATACCATACGATGAGGTTCCAGAGGGAACAACTGCCGAAGACAACCGCGTTGTCAAGAGCAACCTGCGTGAGTGTACGGAAACAGACACCGTAGGAAACTGGAATACAAACCCTGAAAACGGTGAAGCCAAACTGCCACATTGGGAACTGGCAAAGAAATACAATCTCATTGATTTTGATCTCGGAGTAAAAATCTCCGGAGCAGGATTCCCCGTTTACATCGGAAAGGGAGCAAGACTACAGAGAGCTCTTATCAATTTCTTCCTTGATGAAGCCCGAGAGTCTGGATATACCGAGATTATGCCTCCCACCGTCGTCAATGCTGACTCTGGATACGGCACCGGACAGTTGCCAGACAAAGAAGGACAGATGTATCACTGTGAGAGAGATGCCCTGTCTCTCATACCTACTGCAGAAGTGCCGGTAACAAATATATACCGTGACGTGATACTTGACGAGTCTGAACTGCCAATAAAAAACTGCGCCTACACAGAATGTTTCCGTCGTGAGGCAGGTTCTTACGGTGCACAGGTGAGAGGTCTGAACCGTCTGCATGAGTTCTCAAAGATTGAGATTGTGCGCATTGACAAACCAGAGCACTCTAAGGAAAGTCACAAAGAGATGCTCCAGCACGTAGAAGGACTGCTCAAGAAACTGGAGCTGCCATACCGCATTCTGTTGCTCTGCGGTGGAGACCAAAGCTTCACTTCAAGTATCTGTTATGACTTTGAGGTTTACTCAGAGGCTCAGCAAAGATGGCTTGAAGTATCATCAGTATCTAATTTCGACAACTATCAGGCAAACCGTCTGAAATGCCGTTATCGCCGACAGGAGGACAAGAAGATTGAGCTCTGTCACACCCTTAACGGCTCTGCCCTTGCCCTACCCCGTATAGTGGCTGCCATACTGGAAAACAACCAGACCCCAGAGGGCATACGCATACCAAAAGTCCTTGTACCCTACACAGGGTTTGAAATGATATAATTTCATCACAGAAACTATAACAAAAAACAAAAATATTATGAATAAGATTATTAGGAAAGAGCAGTTCTCTGAGAAAGTATTCCTCTTTGAGATAGAAGCTCCGCTGATAGCCAAGAGCCGAAAGGCTGGCAACTTCGTCATTGTAAGGGTTGACAAGAAAGGTGAACGTATGCCACTCACCATTGCCGGAGCAGACATTGAGCGTGGCACCATAACCCTGGTGGTACAGATGGTCGGACTGTCGTCAAAGAAGCTATGCGCACTCGGAGAGGGTGACTACGTGGCAGACGTAGTGGGACCACTCGGCAATCCTACTCATATAGAGAATTACGGCACTGTTGTGTGTGCCGGAGGTGGACTGGGTGTTGCACCGATGCTACCTATCATCCAAGCCCTGAAAGCTGCAGGATGCCGTGTGCTGTCTTTGATGGCAGGACGCAGCAAAGACCTTATTATCCTTGAGGACAAGGTGCGCGAGAGTTCTGACGAGGTGATTATCATGACTGATGACGGCTCTTACGGAGAGAAGGGTGTGGTTACTGTTGGTATAGAGAAATTCATTGAGCAGGAGCATGTTGACAAAGTGTTTGCAATAGGTCCTCCTATAATGATGAAATTCTCTAACCTGACAGCACAAAAACACGGCATACCATGTGAGGTATCCCTGAACACCATTATGGTGGATGGTACTGGCATGTGCGGAGCATGCCGACTGACTATAGGCGGCAAGACAAAGTTCGTATGTATAGATGGTCCTGAGTTTGACGGAGCACTCGTTGACTGGGATGAGATGTTTAAACGAATGAACACCTTCAAACGCGAGGAACAGGAAGAGCTGGCTCATTATGAGGAGCATCTAGTTGCCAAAGCTGAACCGACCAATGAAACAGTATCCGGCGGTTCTCACACAGAGAAAACCGTGTCTGAAGACTCTTCCGTAGAGGAAAGCATCGACGAGCTGACCAATCGTGACGCTGAATGGCGTCAGCAGATTCGCAAGAGCATGAAACCAAAGGAGCGCACGGCAATACCACGCGTTATCATGCCTGAATTAGACCCTGTATATCGTGCCACGACACGCACCGAAGAGGTTAATATCGGCCTTACCAAAGAGATGGCTCTCACTGAGGCAAAACGTTGTCTTGACTGTGCCAAGCCAAGTTGTGTGGAAGGTTGTCCGGTTAATATCAATATCCCGTCGTTTATCAAAAACATAGAGCGTGGCAATATCTTAGCTGCCGCAAGGGTACTGAAGCAAACCTCTGCCCTGCCCGCTGTTTGTGGACGTGTGTGTCCACAGGAGAAGCAGTGTGAGAGCAAGTGTATCCACCTGAAGATGAACGAGCCGGCAGTGGCCATCGGCTATCTGGAGCGTTTCGCAGCAGACTATGAGCGCGAGACAGGTAATATCAGCCTGCCAGAGTTAGAGCCTGCCAACGGAATAAAGATTGCCGTTGTTGGTTCAGGACCCGCAGGACTGAGCTTTGCCGGTGACATGGCGAAAATGGGCTATGATGTCTATGTCTTTGAGGCACTGCATGAGATTGGCGGTGTGCTGAAATATGGTATCCCTGAGTTCCGTCTGCCAAATGCTATCGTTGACGTGGAGATAGACAACCTCAGAAAGATGGGCGTACATTTCCAAACCGACGTGA
>JAGDAU010000200.1 GCA_017959365.1 Prevotella sp. | reverse complement strand
GTTTGTCATCATAAAATAAACTATGTCTTACTAATTTTATTGTAGCCTGACACAGTTTACTTTACACTCTCTTAATTTTCCATTAATTATTTTTGTCTCTTTGTCTCTCTGTCTCTGTGTCTAAAAACAACAGTCGGAAGCCTTGATGGCTTCCGACTGTTTGTTTTTACTTACCCTCTACCATATCGCCTTCTATATACAGGCGGGTGGCTTCCGGTACACCGTTGGTACGTACCGTTACCGTTTTCTTGAACGGTCCGGGGTACTTACCCTTTCCGTCATAGACCACTTTCACCTCACCTTTCTCACCCGGTGCGATAGGTGTCTTGGTGTATGTTGGCGTTGTGCATCCGCAACTTGCCATCACCTGGTTTAAAACTAAAGGTGCGTCACCTACATTAGTGAATGTGAAGGTGCAGCTCACCTTGGGATTACTCTCTGGAAACGAGCCGAAGTTATGACTTGTCTTGTCAAACTTAATCTGTGCTTGCTTCTGTGCCATTGCCACCGTGCAGGTGAGCATCAGCATCTTTGCTATAATATATACCTTTTTCATAATGTTCGCTTAACTTGTTGGTTTATAGTTTAATGTTTAAAGTTTACAGTGAATTAGATTTTCTATTTGACTATTGACTATTTACTATTCGTTCCCGTTATTATCTCCCCACCCCTTTAGGGGAGGGGTTGGGGGTGTGGCTTGTTCCCGTTAAAACATATTCACTTTCAACTATCAACTTTTATCTTTCAACTCAACTGGAGCTTGCGGAAGTTGCACCGGTTTACTCTTTTGACGTTATCAAGGGGCAAAAGTAAAAAAAATATGGCTTTTATTCGTTCGCTGACACATATATTTAACAACTTTTAAACCCTCATTGCAAGGTTTGCCATCATGACGGCAGTGAGACCGGCGGTCTCGGTGCGCAGACGGCTCTTGCCAAGCGTTACCGACTGCCATCCGGCGGCAACAGCCTGACGCACCTCGTCAATGGAGAAGTCACCCTCGGGACCGATGAGAACAATTATCTCCGGTGATGGAGACGTGGTGTCAATACCAGCTGACTTATCGAGTCTTGAGAGCAGTTCATAGAGGTCATGCCGTTCTATCTCGTCATAGCAATGGCAGATAAAACGGCTGCCGGTAGTATGTTGACGGAGGAAGTCTGCAAATGGAGTCATGTCGTTGACGATGGGTTTCCATGCCTTACGGCTCTGCTTCACGGCAGAGACGACCACCTTGTCAATACGCTCCACATTGATCTTACGACGCTCAGAGAAACGGCACTCCACAAGTGACAACTCGTCGAAGCCCACCTCTGTGGCTTTCTCCGCCATCCACTCCATACGGTCCATATTCTTCGTCGGGGCTATGGCAAGATGTATATGTCCGTGCCATGTGGGCTGCTGCGGCAGCGTCTCCATGATGCTGTAGGCACAGTGTTTGGCTGATGTCATCGTTACCACGGCACGGTGGAATGCTCCATGACCATCAATGATGAATATCTCATCACCTTCAGAAAGGCGCAGCACCCTTACGGCATGCAACGCCTCGTCATGAGGCAGCAGGTCACTTGTCAGAGCTTCAGGATGATAGAAAAAACGGACCTCCCTCATTCATCATCCTCCTCATCCATATCATCCATATCATCGATATCACCGTCATTATCAGTGTCACCGATGTCATCACCGCTCCCCTCCTCCGGTGCGGGGCGTTTGTTCAACTCGTCGCGCAGGAACGAGGCGAGCTCATATTTCTCATCCTCTATAGCCTTCTGTAATGCCTGTTGCAGCATACCGCGGCTAAGGACGTTGACGGGCAGGGATAGGCGTGTCATACCCTCCTCATACTCCTGTGTCTGGTGTTCGAAGAAGTCACGGTTCATGAACATCGGTATGCCAGTGATGAACGACAGCAGCACGGCGTCGCTCATACGTATGGGCGCATCGTTGATAACGGTATCACCGATGCGCATACGCAGCATGACATGGTACTGTCCGTCGTTGATGCCCTCCACGTCAAGGGAAAATACCACATCACGCATCGATGACAGCAACGTCCACATCGCCTCCGGCAGCAGACGACTCACCACAGGAGCCTTTGCCTGGCGTATGCCAAACTCATACTCCAAATGGCGGTCGCACACTACCGATAGCTGACGTGTGGCAGCCTCATCAGTGACGATGATTATTGCCAGGTGGTCATTACCGACAATCTGGGATATACCCCTGAAAACCAGACGTACCCTATCCTCCACGTCTTAAGCTTTTTTATACGGGTTCTTGAAGAATATAGCGAAGGCGACAGCCACAACGAGAGCAAAGGCGGCGAAGATAAACCAGCATGTCTGCCAGTCACCGACGAGGAAGCTCTGCTTCTCTCCATTCACCGTGAAGTCCTGCCACGAACAGAAGCTGTTGACAATCTCTCCTGCTGCCAACGTACCGAAGGTGGCTCCTATGCCATTGGTCATCATCATAAACAAGCCCTGGGCTGACGCCTTGATGCTTGGCTCACACTCCTGGTCAACAAAGATACCGCCAGACACATTGAAGAAGTCAAAAGCGACACCATAGACGATGCAAGAGAGTACAAACATGATAACACCTGGCATGGCGGGGTCGCCAATGCCGAAGAAGCCGAAGCGGAACACCCATGCAAAAAGGGACATGAGCATAACAATCTTTATACCGAAACGCTTCAGGAAGAATGGTATCAGCATTATGCAGCATGCCTCGCTGATCTGTGATATACTCGTCAGAAGAGTGGCATTATTAGCCGCGAAGCTGTCAGCGAACTCCGGCACACCCTTGAAACTTGTCAGGAAGGGTCCGGCAAAGCCGTTAGTAACCTGCAGACACATACCGAGCATAGCAGAGAAGATAAAGAACAAAGCCATCTGACGGCGCTTGAAGAGCTTGAAAGCGTTGAGGCCGAGGCTCTCGACCAGCGATACCTTACCCTCTTTCTTCTCTAACTTACACTCCGGCAATGTGAAGCAATATGCGAAGAGCACGATGCTCAGCAAACCAGACACAAAGAATTGCATATATGTGTACTGGAACTTATGAGCATTCTCCGCCAGGGTGAATCCAAAACCGCTGTCATCGATGAAGGCACAGTTAACAAACCACATGGTAGCAATGAAGCCAACTGTTCCCAAGACACGGATTGGGGGGAAGTCCTTTACTGTATCCATTCCGTTTTTCTTAAGAATAGAGAACGCCGTGGTGTTGGCAAGAGCTATGGTTGGCATGAAGAATGCCACACTCAATGTGTATAGCGCAACAAAGAGGGTCTTGTTTGACAGCTGCTGACCAAAACCGGCCTGATAACCCAACCACCAGCAGCCAAGCATAAAGGCACCGGCTAAGAGATGGCAGAGTCCTAAGACGCGCTGCGGTTGCATATACTTGTCAGCCACGATACCCATCAGTGTTGGCATAAAGATGCTGACAATACCCTGAATAGCGTAGAACCAAGATATTTTGTCTCCCAGTCCTGCGATACCAAGATAGTTACCCATACATGTCAGATAAGCTCCCCAGACAGCAAACTCCAGGAAGTTCATCAATGAAAGTCTAAATTTTAAATTCATATTGCTTAGATTTATTATTGGTTAATTATTTTTTCTATAAACACTGACATGAGGTAGCGTATCTGGCGGTCGGTGGGACTGGTGATACCCTCATAGTTCTTGGTCATATATACCGTAACGCGATTCTCACCACTTACCCACTCTAACGGACAGTAGGTCATGGTGCGACGGATGTTATTGTCCGCAGGCAGTGGATTGACAGCCTTGGGCGCGCCATAATCTTTCTCAAAATACTGACGCAGGTCGCTGATCAACTGCTGTGTCTCACCGTAGGTGGTCAGACGGGTGGAATAATGGAAAGCAAATGACTTGCCGTCACGGAAATACTCTGTGGCGACATCAAACTGATGACCCGCAATGCCCTTATCCTTCAGGTCCCAGCCCTCAACGCCCTGTGAGTCTTTCTGCTGATGCAAGCCGGCATGACGGTCGGAAGGTACAACAGTGCTGTCAGCGACAGCAATATTCTTATCTTTCACCACAACAGCTACATCGCTGGTGGTGTCACCACCGTCACCGGCAACCGTCTGACTGCGCCCCGTACAGCCCAATGAGAGGATCAGAAAAGGGATTAAAAGTATGGTCTTTCTCATGTTCTGTGTTTTGTGTTTTATGTTTTGTGTTAGATAGTTTTTTTCGGGATGTCGGGATGCCGGTATATCGGTATTCCGAGATTACGATTACTCAATTCCTCTCACCATACATGCTCTCGTAATATTTCTGGTAGTCACCGGAGGTGACGTTGTCCATCCAGTCCTGGTTGTCGAGATACCATCTCACGGTCTTCTCTATACCCTCCTCAAACTGCAGGCTGGGCTCCCAGCCTAACTCACGCTTCAGTTTGGTAGAGTCGATGGCGTAGCGCAGGTCATGACCCTGGCGGTCGGTGACGTAGGTGATAAGGTTCTCATCCTCATTCTCCTTACGTCCTAACAGACGGTCGGTAGTCTTGATAAGCACCTTTACTATATCTATGTTCTTCCACTCATTGAAGCCACCTATATTATATGTCTCCGCCACAATACCATTATGGAATATAATATCAATCGCCCTTGCATGATCCACCACGTAGAGCCAGTCTCTCACATTCAGTCCCTCACCATACACCGGCAATGCCTTACGATGGAGTATATTGTTGATAAAGAGAGGTATCAGCTTCTCCGGAAACTGATATGGCCCATAGTTGTTGGAACAGTTAGTCACTATTGTCGGCATGCCGTATGTATCATGGAACGCCCTCACGAAGTGGTCACTTGACGCCTTTGATGATGAGTAGGGGCTGTGCGGCTGGTACTTAGTCTTCTCTGTAAACAGTGTGCCATCGAATTTCAAAGCTCCATACACCTCGTCAGTTGAGATGTGATAGAATCGTTTGTTCTCGTATCGCTCCGGCAGGCTCTCCCAATAGAGTTTGGCAGCCTGAAGGAGAGACAGCGTACCCATCACGTTAGTGCGGGCAAACGTGAAAGGGTCCTTAATGCTCCGGTCCACATGGCTCTCTGCAGCCAGATGGATGATGCCGTCCACATTATACTGTGTCATCAGTGCACTCACCTTCTCAAAATCACATATATCAGCCTTCACAAATACATAGTTGTCGGCATTCTCTATATCTATCAAGTTTGCCAGATTACCGGCGTATGTCAGTTTGTCAAGGTTGATGATACGATACTCCGGATATTTATTCACAAAAAGCCTTACCACATGGCTGCCTATAAAACCTGCACCGCCGGTAATGATTATATTTCTCTTGTATTGCATAATGGGTTTATTATTGTAGGTTTTTCCTAGGTTTTCCTAAGTTTTCCTAAGTTTTCCTATGTGATCCTTGGATTTCCTAAGAAGGGCCTAAGTTATTTAATTATTTTTAAAAAAACATAATGTGGAACTCCCTGAGGGGTTCCACATTATTATATTTATTACCCCCCGTGGTAATACATGGGGATGATTATTCTTAGAACAAGTACCTGTTGTCGGTAATGTCGGCTTTCTGCATCATATCCTGCCAGATGGTCTGGAAAAGTCCCTGAGCGTTGGACATGCCAAGCTGCTGCTTATACTCAGCAGCCTTAAACTGCTTCGGATCAGCCTCCTTGCGGTTGGTGACGATGAAGACATACACACCGGCGTTACCCTTGATAGGAGCCTTAGAGAAAACACCCTTCTTAGCTGATGATATAGCGCCGGAGAGCTTGGGCTCCTGAGTACCCAATGCCTGCACGAAGGCATTGTTGGCGAAAGTCACCTGCTTGAGAGTATCAACCTGGCAACCAGCCTTCTTGGCTGCGTCGATGCTTGTAACGCCCTTCAGCTTAGCTATCAGCTTCTCTGCTTTCTTGTCATTCATGACAAGAGTCTTAAGGAGCTCCTGGACATTAGGATCATTGAAGTCCTGCAAACCCTTAGGATGAATCTTTGTTACAACGAACACAAAGAGATGGTCGGCATTGTCGCCACACTCATAGAGCGGTGACACCTTATCCTCCTTAGCCTCGTCGAAAGCCCACTTCATAGCCTCATGTGAACGTTTGATGTTGGCAAGGACATGCTGGTTAGCCACAACATTCTTCTGCTCCTGTACGGTATATCCGTATTTCTTGGCGTTTGCCTCAAGCTCCTTCAGTGTGGATGACTTTGTAACAAACTCGCTGAACTTATTGTATGCGGTGTTATAAGTATCCTTAGAGAAGTCGATGCTCTTCTTAACCACAGCAGCAATGAACTTATCCTTCATAGCCTTGCGGTCTAAGACCTTGATGATAGCGTTGCCCTGGCTCATCTTCACATTCTTCACCTCACCCGGGTTGAGAGTGAGCAATGTCTTAATCATATCCATCATATCCATCGGGATAGATGTTGCACTCTCATAGTTCTGACCAACAAACCAGAGAGAGTCACCCTGCTGGCCGTATTTCTTTGCTATGGCAGCAAAGTCGCCACCACCATTGAGTGCGTTCATGATACTGTCGGCACGTGTCTGAACCTTGTTGATGTCCTGATCGACAACCTGTATCATGCAATACTGCACTGAGTCAGGCACCTGCTCTTTGCTCACAAGGCGGATGATATTCAGAGAGTTGTCATCCTTATTCTCAACAGGACCTAAGGTCTGGCCTACAGACATAGAGTCAAGGCGTGCTGCGATGTCCATCGGGAATGCTTCCTTAGAACGCGGCAGGTTGATGAACGGTATTGTTGACGCTGTGCTGTTAACGACACGTCCGAGCTCTGCTGCCTCAGCCTCCTGAACCTCCTTGAGATAGTTCTTAAAGTTAGCGTCAAGAGCCTTACGGTCAGCAGCGGATGCTGTCACCTGTACATCGACGTACTTAATGTCACGTGTCTCACTGGTGGTATAGAAACCAGCCTTAACCTCGTCATACTTAGCCTTCAGCTCAGCCTCTGTGGGTTTAACCTCGTTGTCGTTGACGCTGTTATAACCTAAGAAAGCAACCAAAGCCTCTGACTCTGTCTTCTCGTCGTTGAATGCCATCTTAGCCTCCACGTCATTGGAGAGCAGGCATGATGTGAAGAGCACCTGCATCTTGTTCATCAGCAGACCCTCACGCAACTGATGCTCTGTCTGTGTCCAACGGTCATAGACAGCCTTATACTGTGCTGCCATGGGTGAGTTGGAAGTTTTGTTCTTGTTGTAGTCATCAATGAATTTACGGAGCAGAGAGACATCAAAGCGTCCTGTCTGCTGGTTGACGAAGCCCATCTGCTGTCCAGCCTGGATAACCATTGGATTGGTACCCTGTGTGAAGAGGTTCTGCATCTCCTCATCGGTAACGGTAAGACCAATCTTCTCAGCCTGGTCATTGAAGAGAGTGCTGTTAACGAACTGCTGCCAAGCCTGGTCGCGTACCTGCTGCTGCTCATCATCAGTAAGGTTCTCACGTCCACTGCGGGCTTTGTAATTCTCCTCAGCCTCTTCAATGAGTTTCTGATACTCCTGATAATCCACTTTCTTGTCTAAGATTTTCGCCACTTGCTGACGGGCGTTGTTGCGAGAAGACTCACAAGAACGGAAAGCCTCCTCAGCGATAAAAGCAAAAAGTGCGAAACCGATAACACAAATCAGTGTCACTCCTTTACTTCTGATTTTTCCTAATACTGCCATTTTTTTGTTGTTTTTATTTTTTGTTTTTTCTTTCCTCACAAATTAGCGCACAAAATTACACAAAAGAAATGAAAAACGTGAAAAAAGTAGATAAAATTTGCTATTTTCCCTTAACTTTTAGTCTTACAAGCTCTATTTTGGTCTTTGTGGCGCGTATTATCTTAAGTTCAAAGTCACCAATCGTCACTACTTCGTTGAGTTTCGGAAAACTCTGATAATAATGTAAAATCATACCTGCAATGGTCATATAGTCATCACTCTCCGGCAGGTTAAGCTGGAACATCTCGTTCACTTTGTCTATCTCCAACCTACCTGACAGGATATACTCGCCATCCGACGTCTCGCGGGCTACATACTTGCTGTTGTCGTGCTCATCCTCTATATCACCAAAGATCTCCTCCACAATATCCTCAAGGCATATCATGCCGCTGGTACCTCCAAACTCATCGACGACAATACCCATGCTCTTCTTCTGCTGCATGAATGTGCGCATCAGTTTCTGTGCCGCCATCGTCTCTGGCACGAAAGGCACCTGACGTATATGCTCTTTCCAAGAGTCACGGTTGATAAACATCTCTGACGAGTGTATATAACCCACCACATGGTCTATATCCTCATTATAGACAACTATCTTGGAGTTACCGCTCTCAATAAACATCTGCATGAGCTCATCGTTGGTACAGCTGATATCCACTGCATTTATCTCTGTGCGTGGTATCATACAGTCCCGCACCTTGAGGTCTGGGAAATCCAGTGCATTTTGGAATATCTTCACCTCATCGTCTATCTCGTCATCATTCTTGGCATTATCAATACTTGACTGTACGAGATAGTCGAGGTCAACCTTCGTAAACGCCTCGTCATCATCCTCTTTGCTCATCCTCACTCCCACCAGACGCAGCAGAATCCTTGCTATGAAGGTGGCAAATCTGGATATAGGCCACAGGATGACGTAAAGAAGAAATGAGGGAACAGCAAACAGATACAACAGGGCGTTGGGGCTGCTCTTAAACAGTGTCTTAGGCAGAAACTCACCCGTAAACAGCACTATCACCGTTGACAATATGGTATCCGCCGCCAACTGTAGTGGAGGGTCCAAGGCGTTGAATATCGTTGTATCGAATAGTTTGGCAAACATGATACCATAGATAACCAACGCAATATTGTTGCCTACAAGCATCGTGGAGACAAAATGGTTGGGATGAGAGTAGAAGTGTTTTAATATCCTATGAGTTAAGCCATTATCATCATTATCCATCTCGGCACGCATCCTGTTACTCGACACAAATGCTATCTCCATGCCTGAGAAGAAGGCGGAGAAAAGCATTGATATGAGTATTGCTATGATCAGTGACAAATGAGACATGATATTTATTTTTAGAGTTTAAAGTTTAATGTTTAAAGTTTAGAGTGATATAGATTTTCTATTTGACTATTGATTACTTTTGAACGTCAAAACTAATTAACATAAAACACGAAACACAAAACACAAAACTACTTTTCATCTTTCAACTTTCAACTTTGTAGAGTCTTGGGGCTCGGTTGTCGGCGGAGTGGCTGGCGGGGCTACGGGGGTACGTGGCGTGTCCTTATGATAGTCACCGCTCATAAACCACCCGGAGGCATTATGCACCTCGTATGCCGTGAGCTCACCATTGTTCTGGACACTGGCGGTGAATTTAGAGCCACGCAACTCACGTTCCGGAGAGACAAGATGTGAATAGCGGTTCGACCACATATCATTGTGCATCTCATCCCAATACAGCTGCTCACTCTTGAAATCCAAGCCTTCCTTGGTATAGATATTCACCCTGCCGTGCATTTCCCACAGGCGGTCACGGTCGAAATAATACGCTGTGTCGCTGGAGATGTATGAATGGATGTGCATATCCTCATTAAACTGTGTGAGCAGCAAACCCTTCTCGAAAATCCATCGTGACGGGTTACGGGTCTGGTTGACCTCCCATTTCTCCGTCACAACACGGTATTTTATCACTCCAGAGTCAGAGATGAGCGTGTTGACACCGTAGGATGTGAGCATCGCCACAGAGTCTTTATCATTGATGGCAGGGGCAGTATGCTCCTTCTCCCGACGGCACGCCGAGAGGACAAGCAGCAGCAAGAGACCAAATATATAAGCCCGTTGTGCCGTACGCATTACTGAACCTTGAATTTCTGGAACCACTTCTCGTTAAACGTGAGTCCTATATTAATCCTGAACTCATTCTCTCTTATCATGCCTGTTGCAGAACGACGAGTCCACTGTCCGCTGATATTAAGCATCGAACGGTTGTTATAGTTATTGATGATGGGCAAACCAAAACCAGCACTCAGAGACACCTCCTTGGGACCGTCCACGCCATTTATTTTTATATAAGGTGTAGCATAGCTCGCACCAAAGCGATAGCGTACCTTGTCAACGAAACGTCGTCCATCCTCCTTGCGGCAGTATTCTCCACCAAAGGTATAACGGCTGCGATCGTTGAGGAGACCCTTCACTAATGAGTACTGAGGCACATTGTTGACGACAGAGTACTGTGGCATCTCAATATCACCGAATTTCTGCAACTGATAGTCAAAACCCAGCCTCAGCTTATTGCGATGGTTATATGTTGCTCCCACAGCAAAGGACGCAGGAAGATCAAGTACGTCATTGAGGACATATAATGCAGTGTCTGAAACGCCTGTCGATGAGTTTGTTGACACCACCCTGCACTCAGGGTCAGTCTTAAGCTTATGCTTCGGACTGAAGGTAACACCAATAGTGATGTCTGAGTTTCTGTTCACCGGCACTATAAACTGTGCTCCCAAGTCAAGTTTATAGCTGTTGACCTCCATATAATATGTCTTCGACAGCGTATTGACATACGCATCACTGTAACTGTTGATTATGCTACGGTTGATATCACCCCACAGATAACCGATATTTGCACCTATGGAGACATATTTCACCGGCTGCCATGCGGCACCGAGAAAGACCTCATGCAATCCACCGTCACCACTGTAGGTATTGGTGTAGGTGGTGCTGTTCTCCACCTCGCTAACATCCTGGGTATTGAAGTAGTTATATCCCACATTACTGTAAGGGACAAGGCCAAAGCTCACACCCACGCCCTTTGCCACACGGAAAGCTCCCAAAGCATACTCAAAATTGGCACTGGAGGCATTCTTCTTTACCCCACCCTCTTTGTAATTACTCATCCATCCGGAGGCACCCACATCAAAGATGAATGTCAATGAGTCAAGGGCTGAATAAGACGCCGGATTAGTATAGTTTACCTGATTATGCAAACGGAAACCTTGGGAAAGGCCATTCATGGCAGTGTTAAAACCACTTGGTTGTTCCGCAAGACAACCATATCCATACTGGCTGTATGGAGAGTTAGTGCCACTCTGTGCCCACAACCCCATGGTTGTTAAAAAAGCAAGTGTCAGCAGGCTTATTTTTTTCATTATTTACGCTAAATTTAAACTCAGGGTGCAAAATTATTCAAAAAAATTGAAATAATAGCACATTAATAGCAAAATATAAGCTATTTTTGCATCGTGAAACGTTTTAAAAGTATTTTTCAGCATTTCAGGTGGCATTATAAGGCCATCTTATTGGTATTTGTGTGTGTGTGTATATCCACATTATCCGCTAAGGGTGATAATGTGGACTATGACAGTTTAGAGATTAGTCTTCTTACATGTGAGCCTCATCAGGAGATATATGCCTTGTATGGACACACAGCGCTTAGGGTACACGACCTAAGACCTGGCGGACAGGATTTTGCAATCAATTACGGTGTGTTTGATTTCGATGCCCCTAATTTTGAATGGAGATTTATAATGGGTACTTCGGACTATTCTGTGGAGGCGTTCTCATTCGCCCTCTTTAAGGCTGAGTATGTCAAAGCTGGCAGTAAGGTGACAGAACAGGTGCTTAACCTCACCGCCACGGAGAAGCAGAAGATAATGACCGCACTGTACATCAACCTGCTACCCGGCAACAAGAATTATAGATATAATTACTTCTTCGACAATTGCACCACAAGAGCCAGAAACCTGATAGCAAGCAACTTAGACGCCACAGTAAACTATAACAACGATGCTGACGGCAAAGAGCGCGAGTCGTTCAGAGAACTGATACACGGCTACAACGGGCAGTACCCGTGGGCGCGTTTCGGCAACGACATACTGTTAGGCTATCCCGCCGACAAACCAACGAAATACGACGAGTGGCAATTCCTTCCCAAGGAGCTGATGAACGATTTCGCTACAGCAACACTTCAAAGCGACACCACAAAAGAAAGAAAACTCGTCAAGGAGACACGCACCGTGGTAAAAGCAGGCAAACAAAAGCCCATGAGTGAGTTTCCCCTGCGACCGTCAGTATGTTTCATCATACTGCGTGCGATACCCATGATTAGAACGGCAGTGGAATGGGTAAAGAAAAAACTCTTTTGGATATACGACGCACTGCTGATGGCTGCCGTAGGGCTGTGTGGCATACTCCTTTTCCTCATGATTTTCTCCCACCACCCCACCGTAAGTCTTAATTTCCAGCTTCTGCTGCTCAACCCCCTGCCGCTATTCTTTGGATGGTTTGCCTTGCGTGATGCCCGACGTGGTAAGGTGCACTGGTATCTATACCTGTCACTGCTGCTTATAATCCTGTTTTTCACCTGCGGGTTATTGCAACATTATGCGGAGGGAATGTATTTTTTGGCATTATCTTTGCTGATAAGAGTCGTGACAATAATCATGAAATATCATAAAATGGCAAAAAAAGTTAAGGTTTCTCACCTTAATAATAAATAAGTTTAGTAACTTTGCAGCCGATTTTTTGATTGATTGACAAATTGTCGGAATATCGACATTTCTAAATGTTGGAATATCGAAACAACGAAATAACGAAAAAAAAATAGAACAATATATGGGATTTAATAGTTTTTTAAAGAAGATTTTCGGCGACAAGTCGAGTCGAGACATGAAGGCGATACAGCCTTTTGTGGAGCAAGTGAAAGAAGCATATCCAGCTATCAAGGAACTGAACAATGATGAACTCCGAGCCAAAACGCAGGAGATACGCCAGCAAGTGCTTGACAGCGCAAAGGAAGAGAGGGCAAAAGTAGCCGAGCTGAAAGCAAAGATTGAGGAGACTCCTATCGATGAGCGCGCTGAGATTTTCAAGGAGATAGACAAAATAGAGAAAGAAATCCTGGAAATCTACGAGAAGGCACTTAATGATGTGATGCCCGTGGCATTCAGCATCGTGAAAGATACAGCACGCAGATTTGCGGAGAATGAAGAGACCGTAGTAACGGCAACGGAGTTTGACCGTGAACTTGCCCTTAACCCCAACAACGACTTCATCTCCATTGACGGAGACAAGGCCATATACCACAATCACTGGACTGCCGGCGGCAACGACCTGAAATGGGAGATGGTACACTACGATGTGCAACTCTTCGGTGGTGTCGTACTGCACCAGGGTAAGATAGCCGAGATGGCTACCGGTGAGGGTAAGACCCTTGTGGCAACACTGCCCGTATTCCTCAATGCCCTGACCGGTAACGGTGTGCATGTGGTGACCGTCAATGACTACCTCGCCAAACGTGACTCCGAGTGGATGGGACCGCTGTATATGTTCCATGGACTGAGCGTTGACTGTATTGACAAGCATCAGCCCAACAGCGCCGCAAGACGTAAGGCCTATCAGGCAGACATCACCTTTGGAACAAACAACGAGTTTGGTTTCGACTACCTGAGAGACAACATGGCCATGTCACCTGACGACTTGGTGCAAAGAGCCCACAACTACGCCATCGTCGATGAGGTGGACTCAGTGCTTATCGATGACGCCCGTACTCCGCTTATCATTTCCGGCCCCACCCCAGGCGGTGAAGACCAGATGTATGAGGAATATCAGCCATTAGTGGAAAAACTGGTGGGAGTGCAGCGCAAACTGGCGACCCAACTGCTTGCCGAAGCAAGGGAGAAGATAACAGAGGGTCAGAAGAAAAACGACAAGAAACTCACAGAGGAAGGCTTCCTCGCACTATTCCGCTCTTATAAGTGTATGCCTAAGAACAAGGCTCTCATCAAATACCTCTCTGAGGAAGGTATTAAGACCGGAATGTTGCAGACAGAGGAATACTATATGCAGAACAACAACCGTGAGATGCCCAAAGCGGTGGCTCCGCTGTATTTCGTGGTTGACGAGAAAATAAACAGTTGTGACCTTACTGACAAAGGTACCGACTGGCTTGCCAAGGAAGTGGGCAACGACGAGTTGTTCGTATTACCTGACATAACATCCATGATGTCTGAGCTTGAGGCAGACACCACGCTCAGCGATGAGGAACGTGTGGAGAAAAAAGACGAGTTGCTCGCCCACTATGGCAAACAGAGCGAACGTGTGCACACACTGCAACAGTTGCTGAAGGCATACACAATGTTCTTTAAGGATGACGAATACGTCATCGTTGACGGAGAGGTGAAAATCGTTGACGCCGGAACAGGACGTATCATGGAGGGACGCCGCTGGAGCGATGGCCTGCATCAGGCTGTGGAGGCTAAAGAGCATGTAAAAGTGGAGGCAGCCACCCAGACATTCGCCACCATCACTCTGCAGAACTATTTCCGTATGTACCACAAACTGGCTGGTATGACCGGTACCGCCATCACAGAGGCTGGTGAGTTCTGGGATATCTACAAACTCGACGTTGTGGAGATACCCACCAACAAGCCCGTTATTCGTAAGGACATGGACGACCGCATCTACAAGACACAGAGGGAGAAATACCGTGCCGTGATAGATGAGATTGTAGAGATGCGCAATAGCGGCAGACCGTGTCTGGTGGGTACCACATCAGTGGAAATCAGTGAATTACTGAGCAAGATGCTCAAAATGCGAAATATACCACACAACGTGCTTAACGCCAAGCTGCACCAGAGAGAGGCAGATATCGTGGCTGAGGCAGGACGAAGCACCGACGGATTGGGTGCCGTGACAATAGCCACCAACATGGCTGGACGTGGTACGGATATCAAACTGACCGATGAGGTGAAGGAAGCCGGAGGACTGGCTATCATCGGTACTGAGAGACATGAGAGCAGACGTGTGGACAGACAGCTCAGAGGACGTGCCGGACGACAGGGAGACCCTGGCTCCAGCGTATTCTATGTCTCACTGGAAGATAAACTGATGCGTATGTTCGGCTCTGAGAGGATCTCCAAGGTTATGGACATGCTTGGATTTGAGGACGGTGAGCGCATCGAGCACAGCCGTATCACCAAGTCTATAGAGAGCGCACAGAAGAAAGTGGAGGTTAACCACTTTGGTGTACGTAAACACCTGCTGGATTACGATGACGTAATGAACCGCCAGCGTACAGTGATATATGAGAAGCGTCGTCACGCTCTCATGGGCGAGCGCATTGGCATGGACATCGCAGACATCATATACAACCGCATAGAGCATTTCGTCAACGACAGCCAGAACTATCAGGAGTGTAAGGAACACTTCATCAGGACAATGGCAATGAAATGCCCATTTACCGAGGAGCAGTTCCTGAACGCAAAGAAACAGCAACTCATTGACAATGCCTACGATCTCGCTATCGCTGATTTTACCAAGTTGACGGATGAGATACAACGCCTCGTATGGGAGAAGATGCAGGAGATTGTAGACCGTGACGGTTTCGCATACGAGCGTATTCTCATACCTATCACCGACGGTAAGAAAGTGTACAACATACCATGTGACTTCAAGGAGGCATACGATACTGAAGGTAAGTCAGTAGTGAAACAGTTTGAGAAGGTTATACTGCTACACTTCATTGATGACAACTGGAAGGAGCATCTGCGTCTGATGGATGAGTTGCGCCACAGTGTACACAACGTGAGCTATGAGCAGAAAGACCCGCTGCTGATATATAAGATTGAGAGCAGCCAGATGTGGGACACCATGATTAATGAGCTCTACGACACCGTTGCCGCTATCCTCATGCGTGGAAAGATTAACATCAATGAGGAGGCAAGCAACGTAAGAGAAGCTGCTCCGGAGCAGAGACAGACACCTCAGTACACCACCAACCGCGGTGCCGTAGAGGCCGCTGAGAGGGAGATGCAGGATCAGGCTATGGCAGCCGCGGCACATCATGACACCCGTGAGAACCAACAAGCTAACCAGCCACGAATACCTATCATCAAAAACAAGATGCCGGGACGTAACGACCCGTGTTTCTGCGGAAGCGGCAAGAAATTCAAAAACTGCCACGGCAGGGGAATGTAGTTGTGTCGTGTGTTTTATGTTTTGAGTTTTGTGTTAGATAGTTTTTTCGGTATATAGGCATGACGGAATACCGACATATCTAAATGACATAACATGAGGATAGAATATAATAATCTTATAAAGACTTTCGGGGATAAGACAGCTGTCAATATCCCCGAATTTTCTATTGAACACGGAGAGATACTGGGGTTGGTTGGCAACAACGGTGCGGGTAAGACAACTTTGTTCAGGCTTACCCTTGACTTACTGAAGGCAGACTCAGGTACTGTGAGCCTCAGCAGCAAAAGGTTCGCTGACGATGGTATGACAGCCGCCACCCTACAGCCTTCACAGAGCGAGGCATGGAAGGCACATACGGGAGCATACTTAGACGAAGGGTTCCTGCTCGACTTCCTCACTCCTGATGAGTATTTCACCTTTGTGGCAAAGGTAAACAATATCAGCAGTAACGAATTAGCTCAGCGGCTCGCATATTTTGAACCGCTGTCAAACGGTGAGGTGCTGGGGCAGACGAAATACATACGCGACCTGTCGGCAGGAAACAAACAGAAGACGGGTATCATAGGAGCCATGCTCAACCAACCGGACATGATAATATTAGACGAGCCCTTCAACTACCTTGACCCAAGCGGTCAGAACCAACTGAAGAGGATACTGCAGGAATACAACCAGCAGACAGGGGCAACGATAATAATATCCAGTCACAGCCTCCACAACACAACAGATATCTCCACCAGCATAGCGCTGATGGAACATGGCGCTATCATCCGCCGCATCAGCAATGCCAATGGTGAGGCAGAAAAGGAATTGGAAGCTTATTTTGCATAGAAAAGCATTTCTCACCTGAAACCTGAGAGCGAAGCGACCTAATAACCTCAAAAAACCTGACTCAACTGAAGCTTAGCTTCAGTTGAGTTAGAACTCATAACCTAAATTAATAAAGAGGTGTGGTTTCTTTGTATGATTGCTATAACCAAAAGAAGCGCCTACAGGTCCGAAGAGAGTATTAATATAGTAAGAGCCTTGTATTCCGAACAAGTTATGGTGATCGAGGATTTCTTTCATCCGCTCTGACTGCTGTGCACTGGCAAGACGAAGCAGGATGAAATGTTTTTCCCCTATTCTCTGTTGAGCCTGCAACTGTACAGCGATAAACTGCTTGTCAACATACTCCATATTACCTATACCCGCAAACGGCATCTGCTGCTCTATGTAGTGACCGAACCAGTCGCCACCAACCGTATTGCCGAAAATGGACGGCACGACAGAACCGGAGAGCAGACGACCATAAATCATGGGCTGCAAAGTAAAGCGGCTGCCAAAGGTGATTGACGTACGCCAGTTGGCACTTATATCGCTCATACCGGCTTTATGGTCAAGCTGGCTGAAGTTGTCGGTGAGATATGCGTACTCAGCATAGAAACGTGATCCACGTGTAGGAAATATCCAGTTGTCCTCACTGTTATAGTTGAGACGGGCACGGTAACTAATATAATTATCATTATGTAAGCCATCAGGCATTGACCCATTAGCCCCGAGCTTATTACGGTAGTGAATGTAGTCCCAACGCATTCCCATCTGGAAATTAATGTGTCTGAAGTTAAAATTGACTGGTGTCAGTTCAGTCTGATATTGGTTGTATTGAATATTATAATCCCTGTCACCCTTGATATACACATCCATATCATTACGACGGAACGTAAAACTTAACGTGGGACTGGTAAAGCTGCGGGGATGTAACGTCAACTCACCACGAGCCATCAGCCGTTTGCCTAATCGTAGGATGATATCGGTGTTGATGGGAATGGATGTCTTCAGTGGCACATCAAGACCAAGCTGCAGGGCTGCATACTCCTCTGTATCATAACGCAGACCGGCGTGAAACTGCATAGACTTACGGTTGCCGGCGGTAAGGACAACCCTGACACCGTCGCCGTCAGGCTCCAGACGGCACTCTGCCGTCTGATAGAAGAGATCTACACGCATAGAGGTTGTGAGCTGTTGCTCAAACTTGGCATCTATGCTATCAACCTTGTTAAGGTGGAATTTCTGACGAAGGAAGGTCTCCGCCTGTGGTGTCATGTTCTCAAAGGAAAAAGAGGTTACACGCTGTCGTTCTGTCAACACTGCCGGACGTAATGGTTGTAATATGACCGGACTGAAGGAGTCGTCTATTCCGATACGTTTCTTAAGGGCTATTATCTCATCCCAATGGCGCATCGCCTCTTCTTCACCACGGCGGATCAGGGTGTCTATTGCGGCTGTCGAGAAACTGGCGGCGTTATAGCCCTTGGTGTCAACATTCATAAACAAGTCTGTTATGGCAACGTTGTCATCATATTTGTTTTTACAGTTGATGTCAATAATCTGACTAACGATACTCATCGGGCTGCCAATGTCGTCCGCCGTCTTTGCCGGTCCCTGTACACCGACGCCAATAACGATATCCGCGCCCATCTCACGTGCCACGTCAGCCGGATAATTATTGCGCAGTCCACCGTCCACAAGCACCTTGTCGCCTATCCTTATCGGAGCGAAGACTGCAGGTATAGCCATTGACGTGCGCATGGCTATCGGCAACTTGCCACTGTGGAATACCACCTCACTGTTGTCTATGATATCGGTAGCCACACAAGCGAACGGTATGGGCAGGTCACGACTGAAATCGAGCGAGTCGGTGTAACCGGTACAAAGCCGCTGAAACAGCTCTGCACCGGGCAGCGTTTTCAGCTGGAGCCGATCGGTCTGATGCTCTGTTACTATGCCCGCGTGAACCCGGAAGCGGGTCTTGCGTTCTATGCAGAAAACCGTTCTCTGCGCGAAGGATCGCGCAATCCGTTCCTGTGCTTCTGGTTCGACCGCGGCGCTGCACGGATTCTGAAAGCTGCCGCAGATGCAGGCCTCAGCATGAAAGAGATGAACGGCACTGAAATCCCGCCGGAACAGATGACAGCCCGTGCCGGCGAGATGCTTGAAAACTGCCGCCGGATCGCAGTAAAATTTGATGCCCGCAACGGCTCCGACTACTTCTCTGCTGCGCTTTCCGGGTGCGTATAGAGGTGTCTCCGACGGAATGATCATTGGGGCTCCGCCCCAAATCCCGCTTAAAGACTGCCAGCCCTTAAGCATCCCACGATAAAACAGAAAAAAT
>JAGDAU010000199.1 GCA_017959365.1 Prevotella sp. | reverse complement strand
TAAGCTGAAACTGCAAGTCAAGGCAGACTTGTTGCAACTGAATGACGGAGGAGGAAAATACAAAGACTGGGTTTTAATCAAAGAGAAACAGCAAAAACTAAATACACAGGTTGGCTCATGGATCAGCCGGAGGCTTGGTATGCCATGGACACCCCGTTTCCGGTATGTCAACGTCATCATTAATGGCGACTATCGTGGGTTATACTTGCTGTGTGAGTCGGTGGAGGCTAAGAGTGGACGAGTTGAGACGGAAGCGGATGGCTATCTCTTTGAGCGTGACCCCTATTGGATGAATGAGGCGGTGTATTTTGAAAGTTCCATGGGGATGCAATACACCTTTAAATATCCTGATGAGGAAGATATTACCTCAGAACAGATCGAGTACATAAAAGGTTGTGTCAATGACTTGGAGCAGGCTGTAACATTGGGTACATACGACAATTACATTGATGTGGAGAGCTTTGCCCTATGGTTGTTGGCTCATGACATCCTCGGAACATGGGATAGCGACGGGTCAAATATATTTCTCGTGAAAGCAAACTCAAAGCAGGAAAGCAAGATTACAATGGGGCCTCTGTGGGATTACGACACTATTGAGTGGCGTAAGGGGCTGTGGGCACGGATACGAGAGGATAGGTTCTTCTATATCCCGTATATGCTTGAGAGCAGTGAACGTCTTATCAATGCATATATAGAGAAATGGAATAATATCTATCCTACACTTTTTAATGAGATAGTGGATGATTTAGATGATTATGCAATGAGTGATGTGGCTTTAGCATTAAATGCGGCCCGTATGCTGGATCATCAGAGGTGGCCAGGGGAAATAGCCTATAGAAGTGTGGAAGAAAATGTTGCCGAGCATAAGACATGGTTTGCGGAGAGGCTGCCGTGGATGATAAGCCGGATGCAGGCATTCCCCACTTGTATCCGGAATATAGAGAATGAAGGTCACAATAAAGACGCACCCACTTTTGACATTTCCGGCCATCGTGTGCATGAAACAGCAAGGGGTATAATAATCAGGAATGGTAAGAAAATACTCAGACCGTCAACCGCAAAATGACTTCTTGTATATACTGCTATCCCAACAGCCTTCGGCAGAGGACTTTGACAGGCCAGAGTACTGACAGCCACCCCACTATAACTACGGTGATGAATATAACTGCAACATCAACGTAATGGACGCTAACAGGGTAGGCGTTGACGATAAACTCACCCTCGCTGCTACCGAGGTGTACAATGCCAAACTGCTGCTGTAACAGACAGAGTAGCAGACCTATAAGTACACCTATCACTGCACCGCCAATGGAGATAAGGCCTCCTTCGATGAGGAAAATTCGTGATATTAATTTGTCTGAGGCTCCGAGATTTCTCAATGTCGCAACGTCGGCCTTCTTATCAATGATAAGCATCGAGAGAGAGCCGATGATGTTGAAACATGCAACTAAAAGGATGAATGTGAGGAAGATATATGCTATGAATTTCTCTATCTGCATAATGTTGTATGTCTCAGCCTGTTGTTCATAGCGGTCCTCTATCAGGAATTTGTCACCGGCAATCTTTCTCATGGCGGTTTTCAAACGGCTGATGTCGGTTCCTGCTTTCGTCTTAACAGCCACCGATGACACCTCTCCCTGACGGTTAAACAGGTTTTGGGCGAAGGTAATGGAGGTGATGATATGGTCTTTGTCATATTTACCCTGATTAACTTGAAACACCGCACCCGGAGACAACAATGAGTCTTCCACAAAGCCGTCCATAGGATTGGTAATGTCAATCTCCCCCTCGCTGTTTGGCGCATAGATATGCATATAATTCTCCCATTCCACACCTGTGCGGAGTTCTTGTGCGAGACGTATGCCAATGACACCAAACTCCAGGTTTGCCGCATGGGTCTTGTACTCACCATCTGAGGGATATAAAATGCTCTCAATGCCCGTCACCTTATTAAAGTTGTCATCAACACCCATTATGCGTACCGTCGCCTGATGGTCGTGGTATATGGCAAGGGCCATATCTTCCAAACGGTCGGAGCAGATCTCCACCTCCGGCAATTGCTTCAGGCTTGCCAACGTGGGGTCGTCATGGGCTACGGTCTTGCCTTTTACGGGTGTTATCTTTATCTCCGGGTCAAGTGTGGTGAAGAACGACGCTACAAGGTCATGGAAACCATTAAACACGCTCATTGTTACCACTAAAGCCATAGTGGCAACAGCAACTCCTATCATGGATATACCACTGATGATATTTATTGCGTTGGTACTCTTTTTAGAAAAGAGGTATCGGCGGGCAATGTAAAATGGCAGGTTCATAGTGTTAAAATGTCAAGAACAACATCAATATCATTTAGTGACGGCGGAGTAAGGCCGTTTATAAAATCCTTATTTTTTGAGTAATTCGTCGATGTGGTCTAAGTAATCGAGGGAGTCATCAATGAAGAAACGCAATTCCGGTATGATCCGCAGTTGGTTTCTGACCCTTTGTCCGAGGTCATAGCGTATTGTCTTCTCGTTAGAATGAATATTAGTTATTATCTCTTCAGCTCTCTCTGATGGGAAGATGCTCAGATATGCCGTGCATATACTCAGGTCGGGTGATATGCGGCAGCGTGTCACACTAACCATAACACCTCTCATGGAGCGTGTCTGGCTTTGGAAAATAAGGCTCAGTTCCTTTTGGAGCAGCCTTGCAATCTTATTTTGTCTTGTCTCTTGCATAGCGTTTGATTTATAGTTGAGAGTTATTATAATCGTAATACCAACAAATTAGCATAAAACACAAAACATGGAACTCAAAACACTTTTTTAATTATTGTCAGTCCATCTCTGATGGGTAATATTATTTTCTCTATGCGATCATCTGTTGCGATATGGTCGTTGAATTGGCGTATGCCTATCGTCTGATGGTCGTGGTCGTAGGCGGGGTCTGTCACGTGACCGTCCCATAAGGTGTTGTCGGCGAGGATAAAACCACCACTACGTAGGATGTTCATCGTCATCTCGTATGCCTCTATGTAATGACGTTTATCACCGTCGATACAAGCCATATCAAAAGTGACACCTGTCTTGGGGGCCTCTGTGATAGCGTCACCTATGATAAAATTAATCTTGTCGGCAACACCGGAGCCATCAATCCATGGCCT
>JAGDAU010000198.1 GCA_017959365.1 Prevotella sp. | reverse complement strand
TTATCAGTTTTCCTCTCATATTTGGGTTTGGGGTTTTATGTTTTATGTTTTGTGTTTTATGTTTTGTGTTTTATGTTTTGTGTTTTATGTTTTGTGTTTTATGTTAAATAGTTTTCGTTATTTCGGGACTTCAATATTCAATTTTCAATTAACAAAACATTAAGCACCTGCTCTTTTATCTGCTCTAACTCATCTTTCATCTTTACCACGATGTTCTGCATCTCGGCATTATTGCTCTTTGAGCCGGTGGTGTTGATCTCACGACCCATCTCCTGAGCTATAAATCCTAATTTCTTGCCTTGAGCATGTCCCGTCTCCATCGTCTCACGGAAATATCTCAGGTGGTTGGCAAGGCGTTGCTTCTCCTCGTTGATGTCTAATTTCTCAATGTAGTAGATAAGCTCTTGCTCAAGACGGTTATTGTCGTATTCCACATCTGGTATGTCTTTCAGTGCGTCAACGATCCTTGAACGTATCTTCTCAACGCGCTCTTTCTCGTAAGGCTCTATGGATGCCAAGAGGTTGGCGATATTGTCAATCTTCTCCTCAAACTTACGTTGCAGTGCGGCACCCTCCTGATTGCGGAAGTCTGTCAACTGCGTCACTGCGTCACGCACGGCGCTGATGGCAACCTGCCACTCCTCGTCATCCAACTCCTCCACCTCAGTCTTCGATAGCACGTCAGGCATCCTCGTAAGTGTCTGAATCCAGTCCTGGGGCTCTGGTATGCCATATTTCGCAGCCAGTGTCTTCAGTTGGTTGTAGTAGTACTCCACCAACCGTTCATTGATGGGGACGGCATCCTCCGCCGCGTCACGTTCTAACCAGATGCAGAAGTCCACCTTGCCGCGCTCAATGCCTTGGGAGAGCAGTTGGCGTATCTCCATCTCTTTCTCACGATAAAGGGGCGCTATCCTCGTTGTAAGATCCAATGTCTTGCTATTGAGCGATTTCACCTCGACATGTATCTTCTTTCCCTTGTAGTTTGCTACGGCCTTGCCGTAGCCTGTCATTGATTGTATCATTGTATCAGAAACTGATTAATTTTTGCAAAAAATTGATTAAGCAAGTGAAATGTTATAAAGTTAATCACCCTTAGAGTGAAAATTTTCTGCAAAAGTACAACAATTGTTGGAAAAAAGAGTAATTTTGCACTTTAATTTAATAGAATATAATTTTATGTCGTGTATTTTAAACATTGACACGAGTACTGACGTGTGTTCTGTGGCTGTTAGTGACAACGGGTTGTGCGTGTATCAGAAAGAAGACCACAGCGGACCTAACCATGCAGTGAAACTTGGAATATACGTGGATGAGGCATTGTCGTACTGCGACTCCCGTGGTATGCATCTGGATGCCGTTGCCGTGTCGGGTGGTCCGGGCTCATATACAGGATTGCGTATCGGTGTGTCGATGGCAAAGGGGATATGTTATGGTCGTGACGCTAAACTCATCAGCGTGCCCACCCTTGAGTTGCTGTGCGTACCACTGCTCTTGGGTGAGAAGGTTGAAGAAGGAGCGCTGATGTGTCCTATGCTTGATGCCCGCAGGATGGAGGTGTATGCCGCTATATACGACCGTTCGCTACGTGTTGTAAGGCCCACTGCGGCAGATATCGTGGAGGCGGACACATATAAGGAGTGGCTTGACCGTGGACCGGTGTATTTCTTCGGCAATGGATCTGGTAAATGTAAGGAGACAATAACTCATCCCAATGCCCGTTTCATAGATGGTGTCGAACCCTTGGCGCGTTATATCTTCCCTCTTGCCGAGAGGCGTATCGCCATGGAGCAATATGAGGATGTGGCTTATTATGAGCCGTTCTATCTGAAGGACTTCATAGCAAAAACCCCAAAGAAACTACTGTAGATAGTTTCAACGGGAACGGGAACGTTAACGGGAACGGGAACTAATTTCAACGGGAACGTTAACGGGAACGGGAACTATTTAACGTAAAACATACAACACAAAACACAAAACGCAAAACAAACATATTGAGCGAATGCGAAAAAAGAATTATAGTTAAATATGCAAATAGAAGGATTAGATTACAATACCCAGCGGGAGCAACTGATGCTGCCGCAGTACGGACGTGAGATACAGAGTATGGTCAGTTATGCGGTGTCGCTTCCCACAAAAGAGGAACGGCAACTGTGCGCTGAGACAATAGTTGATATCATGGCGCGCATGGGACAGCAAGGGAAAAATAACACCCATAATGATGACTACATGCAGAAACTGTGGGATCACATCGCCTTGATGAGTGGTTTCCAGCTTGACATCGACTATCCGTGTGATGTCAGTCAGGCTGCGAAAATATCTACCAAACCAGAACCCATGGAGTATCCCATGACCAAAATACCGGTGCGACACTATGGCAACCTGCTCTTCCGTATCTTCGACAAACTGAAGACGATGCCGGAGGGTAAGGAGCGTGACATGCTCGTCAAGATGACCGCCAATCAGATGCGCCGTAACATCATGCAGTGGGGTACGGGCTCCAATTTTGAGGAGAAAGTGGCTTCCGACCTTGCCAAATATACCGATGGAGCAATACAGATTGACTTGCAGTCCTTCCGCTTTGAGAAGGTGGATGCTAAAGAGAAATCATCCAACAACCAACGCAAAAAAAGAAAATAACATATAGTATGGCATCATTTATCATTGAGGGTGGTCACCCGTTGAGTGGTACGATAACACCGCAGGGTGCAAAGAATGAGGCATTGGAGGTGATATGCGCCTCGTTGCTTACAGAGGAAGAGGTTACGATAAAGAATATCCCCGACATCTTAGATGTCAACAACCTCATCAACCTGCTGCGTGATATGGGCGTAAAGGTTAACAAACGTGGAATAGGTGAATATACATTCAAAGCCAACAAATTAAGGTTAGACTATCTTGAGAGTACCACCTTTGTAAAGAAATGTTCCGCCCTGCGTGGAAGTGTGCTTATGATCGGACCGCTGCTCGCACGCTTTGGTAAGGCTGTGGTGGCAAAGCCGGGTGGCGATAAGATCGGACGGCGCCGCTTGGACACCCACTTCCTCGGTTTTAATAAACTCGGGGCGCAATTCATCCGTAATGACCAGAACGATACGTTCATAATTGATGCTAATAATTTGCGAGGTTGCTATATGCTGTTGGATGAGGCTTCTGTCACAGGTACCGCCAATATCGTTATGGCTGCCGTAATGGCTAAGGGAACGACAACCATCTATAATGCCGCCTGTGAGCCTTATATACAGCAGCTCTGCAAGATGCTCAACAATATGGGTGCCAAGATAAGCGGTATCGGTTCAAACCTGATCACCATAGAGGGTGTGGAACGGCTGAGTGGTGTGACCCACAAGGTGTTGCCCGATATGATTGAGATAGGCTCGTTTATTGGTATGGCAGCCATGGTGGGTAATGGAGTGCGTATTAAAAATGTGTCGCTCGACAACCTTGGCATCATTCCTGATGTTTACCGTCGTATGGGCATACGTGTTGACGTGGAGGGTGATGATCTCCTCATACCACACCATGACAGATACGAGATAGACTCGTTTATCGATGGGTCTATCATGACCCTGGCTGATGCACCATGGCCCGGACTGACCCCCGACCTGCTCAGTGTCTTGATTGTCGTTGCTACACAGGCACGCGGCAGTGTGCTCTTCCACCAGAAGATGTTTGAGAGTCGTCTCTTCTTTGTTGACAAACTGATAGACATGGGTGCCAACATCATCCTTTGCGACCCTCACCGTGCCGTCGTTATCGGTCATGACCATGAGAAGCGGCTTAGGGCAGGACGTATGTCAAGCCCTGACATAAGAGCCGGTATAGCGCTGCTTATTGCCGCCATGAGCGCCGACGGTGTGAGCCGTATCGACAATATCGAGCAGATAGACCGTGGCTACGAGGATATAGAGGCGCGCCTCAACCAACTCGGGGCACGGATTAACAGGATTAGTCAGTAACCACAGATTAAAGGGATTAACACTGAGATGGATATATAACCATGATAAGAAAGGACGAGGTATATAAGATTGGGCGTGTCGGCAAGCCTCACGGAGTGAAAGGTGAGGTGACGATGTATTTCAATGACGATGTGTTCGACCGTGTCGATGCCGACTATGTGGTCATTGATGTTGACGGCATACTCGTACCATTCTTCTTTGATGAATACCGTTTCAGTGGTAATGAGACGGCGTTGGTTATCTTCGATGGCATAGACAGTGTGGAGGCTGCCCGTTACCTCACAGGATGTGACGTCTATTTCCCGTATTCCCTTGCCGACAGTCATGATGAGGGTGGTGTGTCTTGGTCTATGCTTACCGGTTTCTCCTTGCTTGACACCAACGGTACAGCCGTAGGAACGATAGACAGCGTTGACACCAGCACGGAAAACTATCTTTTCTGTGTTACCATGGAAGACGGTAGGGAGATACTTATTCCCGCCGCAGAGGAATTGATAAAGGATATCAACATAGAAGACAAGTCCATTACCGTCATCCTGCCGGATGGCATCCTGGATATGGATTTATAATAACCATATAAAAACAGAGTGCCCGGTGCTTCCGGCACCGGGAATAAAGACAAAAAGATAATCATCAAGACAAGATTGTAATTCATTGTTATCGTGAAACAACAGATATGTATATTAGGGTCCACAGGGTCTATAGGCACCCAAGCCTTGGAAGTGATTGAGGCATACCCTGACAGATATGAGGTGTATTGCCTGACGGCAAACAATAAAATAGAGCTGCTGGCAGAGCAGGCTCGCAAGTTCAACCCCGCGGCAGTGGTAATAGCCAATGAGGCGAAATATGAGGCGCTCAAGGCATTACTTGCCGACAAGCCCGACATAAAGGTGTATGCCGGCAAACAGGCATTGGATGATATCGTTGAGGCGGAGCCGATAGACATGGTGCTTACGGCTATGGTGGGCTTCTCCGGTCTGTCGCCAACGGTTCATGCCATCAAGGCACGCAAGAAAATCTGTCTCGCCAACAAGGAGACCCTTGTGGTGGCTGGTGAGCTGATAACGGCTCTTGCCATGGAGAATCACTGTCCTATCCTGCCTGTTGACAGTGAGCACTCAGCAATATTCCAAAGCATAGTGGGCGAGGATGACAATCCTATTGACAAAATCCTGCTTACAGCCTCCGGAGGTCCCTTCAGGCTTATGGATAAGGACAAACTGCGTGACGTGACCGCCGCCGACGCCTTGCGCCATCCCACATGGGATATGGGTGCGAAGATTACCATCGACTCAGCCACAATGATGAACAAAGGCTTTGAGGTGATAGAGGCTAAATGGCTCTTCGGTGTCAGTGCTGATGATATTCAGGTTCTTGTACATCCGCAGTCGATAGTCCACAGTGCAGTGCAGTTTGCAGACGGAGCCGTCAAGGCGCAGTTAGGTGTGCCGGACATGAGGCTGCCAATACAGTATGCTTTCTCATTCCCTGAGCGCCTGCCGTTGAAGGGTGAGCGTCTGAACCTCTTCCGTCATCCGTTGGAGTTCTTTGAGCCCGACTTGGAAAAGTTCCGCTGTCTGGCGCTCGCTTTTGAGGCGATACGTCGCGGTGGTACCGCCCCCTGTGTGCTTAACGCCGCCAATGAGGTGGTGAATGAGGCGTTCCGCCAGGGGCGTTGTTCTTTCCTTGACATGGCAGACATCATTGAGCGCACCATGGACACCTGTCCTCATAACAGCACTCCGTCGCTCGACACCTATATGGCCACTGATGCAGAGGCGCGTCGTATTGCCGCAGCCATGCTTTAGAAAAATTATCGTCAGGGTATTGGAAAATAGAAAAAAAGTAGTAACTTTGCACCCCAAATTAGATTTAAGGTAAAAATGGAAGTATTTCTTATTAAAGCACTCCAACTGATATTATCCATCTCACTCCTTGTGCTGCTGCATGAGGGCGGTCATTTCTTTTTCGCAAAACTGTTTAAGGTGAGAGTGAACAAGTTCTATCTGTTCTTCAATCCGAAGTTTCATATAGCAAGCACATACGATACATGGGTCAGAAAACTCTTCCGTATGAAACCTGAAGTGGTACCCACAAAGGAGAATGGTGAGAAAGAGTATATAGGCACAGAGTATGGTCTGGGTTGGCTGCCGTTAGGCGGTTATTGCGCCATAGACGGTATGATAGACGAGACCAACCAGAAACTTACCGGTGATCCGAAACCATGGGAATTCCGTAGCAAGAAGACATGGCAGCGTCTGCTGATTATGATAGGTGGTGTGTTGGTTAATTTCCTGCTCGCCCTGTTTATCTACTCCATGATAATGTTCCACTGGGGTGAGTCATATTTCGCCCTGAAGGACATGTCTATGGGTATGGAGTTCAGCAAGCAGGCAAAGGATCTTGGCTTTAAGGATGGTGATATACTGCTCGGTACAGACCAAGGTGAGTTTAAGGACTTCCAGGCAGACCTCTACCGCGACCTCTCTACCGCTAAGCGTGCTGATGTGATGCGCAACGGCAAGAAGGTGAGCATCAAGATGCCCGGAGACCTCAACCTGCTTGAGATGATGCAGACAACACCTCGCTTCGTGTCACCATACATACCATCAGAAATAGACAGCGTGATGCCCGGTACCCCTGCCGCCAAAGCAGGTTTTGCCAAAGGCGACAAGGTTGTGGGTATAAATAATTATAATGTGGCTACCTGGACTCAGTTCACAAATGTCATCAGCAGGCTTAACGACCAGATGACAGATCAGATGACTTCAGAGGACAGTCTGAAGCTACGTACCGTCATGGTGGCTGTCAATCATAAGGCTACTGGTAAGACAGACACAACAAAGGTGGTGCTTACACCGGATATGATGATGGGTGTGGGTATGACATCGCTGATGAGCTACTATAAGCCGGTAACGGTGAAGTATGGCTTCTTTGAGAGCTTCCCGGCAGGCATACGCTATGGCTTGGATGTGTTGGGAGGATATATCAGTGACCTGAAGTATGTGTTCACCTCTGACGGTGCAAAGAGTCTTGGTGGTTTCGGAGCCATCGGCAGCCTGTTCCCCGCTACATGGGACTGGTATCTCTTCTGGAAAATGACGGCTTTCCTGAGCATTATCCTGGCATTTATGAATATCCTGCCCATACCAGCCCTTGACGGTGGTCATGTGCTCTTCCTGTTATATGAGATGATAACGGGTCGTGCTCCGAGTGAGAAATTCCTCATCTACGCCGAGTATGTAGGCTTTGGTTTGCTTGTTTTGCTCATGATAGTGGCAAACCTCAATGATGTGCTCCGGTGGTTAGGAGTGATGTAATACAAGAATTATAGACCAAGAAAACGGAAAAATAGGACAGTTTTTAAAAAAAGACACCTCATAATCGAAAATTTTGCACAAAACATTTTGGAATGTGCAAAATAGGCATTACCTTTGCACAAAATTTTTTGATTTGTGCAATGGAAACAATACCAAGTTTCATTTCATATATCGAGCAGAGTATCAAGAAAAACTGGGACTATGATGCCTTGACAGACTATAAAGGCATCACCCTACAATATAAAGATGTGGCAAGGAAGATTGAGAAGCTGCATATCATTTTTGAACACTGCGGGATACAAAAGGGAGACAAGATAGCTCTCTGCGGCAGAAACAGCTGCGGGTGGGCTGTGGCTTTTTTTGCCACTCTCACATACGGCGCCGTGGCGGTGCCCATACAGCATGAGTTTAAGCCAGAGCAGATATACCATATCGTTGAGCATTCTGAATCGAAACTCTTATTGGTGGGTGATGTGGTATCAACCACAATAGACCCGGCTATGATGCCCAATATCGAGGGAGTAATCTATTTGCCGGACTTCTCGCTCATCTGTTCGAGAAATGAGAAACTGGATTATGTGAGAGAAAATCTCAATGCGCTCTTTGGGGCTAAATATCCCAAATACTTCCGTCCGGAGCATGTGATATATCACAAGGATGAGCCGGAGGAACTGGCAATAATCAACTACACCAGTGGCACGACAGGCTTCTCAAAGGGTGTTATGATACCCTACCGCGCTATGTGGAGCAACCTGGATTTTGCTTTCGGTGCCTTGGGTTCCAGATTGAAGACTCATAGCAATGTGCTTAGCATACTGCCTATGGCTCACATGTATGGTCAGGCACTGGAGTTTATTTTCAATTTCTGCTACGGCAATCATATCTTCTTCCTCACCAGGCTGCCGAGTCCTTCCACTGTGGCGACGGCGTGTGACGAGATACACCCGGTGATACTCATCACCGTGCCTATGGTGGTAGAGAAGATTATCCGCAAGCGTGTGTTGCCAAAGCTGCAGCAACCGCATATCAAGATGCTGATGAACATGCCGGTGATAAGCAAGAAGGTTAAGCAGAAGGTGTGTGAGTACATAGTAGATGGATTTGGAGGTAATATATATGAGATAATAGTGGGTGGCGCAGCCCTGAATAATGAGATTGAGCAGTTTCTGCTTAATGTGGGCTTTCCTTTCACTGTTGGTTACGGCACAACGGAGACGGCGCCCATGATCTCATACTGCGATTATACGGAGTTCGTACCGGGGACGTGCGGCAAGATTGTGCCTCACATGGAGATGAAAGTGCTCAGTGAAGACCCTGAGAACATAGAGGGCGAGGTGCTGGCACGGGGTATGAACGTGATGCTGGGCTATTACAAGAATGAGGAAGCCACAAAGGCGGTTATCGACAATGACGGATGGTATCATACCGGTGACCGCGGCACTATCAACAGCGATGGCTACCTCTTCATACGTGGTAGGATTAAGAATATGCTCCTCGGCTCCAATGGCCAGAATATCTACCCTGAGGAGATAGAAAACAGGCTTAACTCCATGCCCTTTGTGAGCGAGTCCCTGATAATTCAGGAGGATGACCATTTTGTGGGTCTCATCTATCCAGATAAGGATGGCATGGAGCAGATGGGCTTTACGGAGAGCGATGTGGCTGATGTGATGGAGCAAAACAGGGTTAACCTGAATGTGACACTGCCATCATTCAGCAAGATATCGGAGATACGCCTGCGTGAAGAGGAGTTTGAGAAGACACCCAAGAAAAGCATAAAGAGATATTTGTACAATTAGAATATTATAACCTAACAACCTCACAACCTCATAACCTCACAACCTCATAACCAAAAATTATAAATATATGGATATTCCTTCTTTTAACGAGTTAATAGAGAAGAGCATCATCAGTAACTGGGATCGTGATGCTTTAACCGACTATAAGGGAGCCACCTTACAATACCATGATGTGGCACGAAAGATAGAGAAACTGCATATCATGTTTGAGAACAGTGGTGTCGTCAAAGGCGACAAGATAGCTATATGTGGGCGCAACAGCAGCAACTGGGCTGTGGCATTCCTTGCCACCCTGACATACGGAGCCACCGCGGTACCCATTCTGCATGAGTTCACCCCAGACCAGATACACAATATCGTAAACCACTCCGATGCGAAACTGTTATTCGTAGGTGATGTGGTGGGAACGGTTATCGACCCCATGAAAATGCCCAACCTTGAGGGTATCATTTATATCCCAGACTATTCACTCATCATCTCGCGTACAGAGAAACTGACGTATGCCAGGGAGCACCTTAACGAGATGTTCGGAAAGAAATATCCTAAATACTACAGAAAGGAACACGTCAACTACTATAAGCCCACTGACCCTAATGAGTTGGCGCTTATCAACTACACCAGTGGCACTACAGGCTTCTCAAAGGGTGTGATGCTGCCTTATCGTGCATTATGGAGTAATATGGATTTCGCCCAAAAGGTGTTGGGTAAAGAGCTTAAGCCAGGTGACAACATGATCAGCATTCTGCCTATGGCTCACATGTATGGAATGTCATTTGAGTTCCTCTTTGAGTTTATGATGGGTATGCATGTGTATTATCTCACACGTATTCCAAGTCCGGCAGTGATAGCACAGGCTTTCGTTGACGTGCGTCCTAAGCTGATTATTGCCGTTCCGCTGATTATAGAGAAGATTATAAAGAAAAAGGTGTTCCCGAAGGTGCAGAACAACCGTATGCGCCTGCTGCTCAATATGCCGGTCATTAGCAAGAAGGTGAAGGAGAAGATCCGCGAACAGGTGGTTCAGGCATTTGGCGGTAATTTCTATGAGGTGATAATCGGTGGTGCCGCGTTCAATCAGGAGGTGGAGTCTTTCCTTAAAAAGATCAACTTCCCTTACACCGTTGGCTATGGTGCTACGGAGTGCGCGCCCATCATCTGTTATGAAGACTATAAATACTTTGCTCCAGGCTCATGTGGCAAGGAGGTGATTCACATGGAGGTGAAGATAGACAGTCCGGATCCGGAGAATGTGCCAGGAGAGATACTTACCCGCGGACTTAACGTGATGCTTGGTTATTATAAGAATCCGGAGGCAACAGACGCAGCCCTCGACAAGGACGGCTGGTTCCACACCGGCGACCTGGCGCTTATGGATGCTGAGGGTAATGTTACCATCAAGGGACGTTCTAAGAATATGCTCCTTGGCTCTAATGGCCAGAATATCTATCCAGAGGAGATAGAAGATAAACTCAACTCGCTGCCATTGGTGATGGAGAGTGTGGTGATACAAAAGGACGAGAAACTGATCGGGCTTGTTCACCCGGATTATGATGAGGCTAAGAACCTTGGTTTCACCAACGAGGACCTTGAGAAGATAATGGAGCAGAACCGTCAGGATCTCAACGCCTCACAACCTCCATACTGCAAACTGTCTGCCATCCGCCTGCATGAGGATGAATTCGCAAAGACACCAAAGAAGAGTATCAAGAGATACCTGTATTTTGAGGCATAGTGGACAATCGGGGAGAAAAGTATTAATAATGAGAAATCTGTTTTTTGTTTTAGCTTGTAGCATGATGTTGTTTGCATCATGTCATGAAAGCATAGAGGACAGGGCAGAGCGTGAGGCGCGCGACTATACCCGCCTGATGTGTCCCACGCCGGTGCAGAACGACACGCGTGTTGACAGCATGGTGTTCGACCGCAACACCCGTACCTTTGTCTATTACGCCACCATTAGTGGTAAGATGGACAACAAGAAGGTGTTTGATGCCAATAAGGAACAGATGGACCAAGACATGCGTGCCGCAATAAATAATGACACCGGCATCAAGACGTATCGTGATGCCGGTATCAAGGTGAGGTACATCTGCCGCTCACAGAGTAACCCAAAGCAAATCCTCTTTGAGGGTATCTACTGATTCTGTTATCTCTTTGAAGATACCGAAGACGGCACTGCCGCTGCCCGACATCTGGGCATATAGAGCCCCCATATCATATAAAGCATCTTTTATTGCGCCTATCTCGGGGTGCATTCGGAATACCGGCCCCTCGAAATCATTAGTCAGCTCATTGCGCCATGTCTCAATGGGTTGTCTCACTATGTCACGGCAGCATTTCGCAGGTTTCTTGGGTGTGAGCATCTGGTAAGCCTCGCGGGTGGATACACTGACCTCCGGTTTGACGATAGCCAGATGATAGCCGTCCAGGTTGCCGGAGGCATTGTCTGCTGGCTGGAGGATGTCTCCTATGCCTGTGGCGTAGGCTGTCTCCGCGGTGATGAAAAACGGGCAGTCGGCGCCCAAGCGGGCGGCATAACGCTCCATTTCGGCTATACCCATGTTTAGGCGGAAGCGCTCGTCAAGGAGGCGGATCATAAATGCTCCGTCGGCGGAGCCACCGCCTAATCCAGCCTGCGATGGTATGCGTTTATACAGGTGGGCGTGTATGCGTGGCAGGTCAAAGTCAGTGGCAAGCAGGTTGTAGGCTTTTACAACGATGTTCTCCTCGTCGGGCAGGTTGCCTAAGGTGTTGCCTGTTACCTTGATGTCGCATCCCACATCAGAGGGGAAGTCTTCATTCATCTTTTTTATCTCCAGGGCGTCGTACAACGGCACCGGATAGAATACCGTCTCAATGTCGTGGTAGCCGTCCGGACGGCGTGCCACAACGTTAAGCCCTAAGTTTATCTTACAACAAGGAAATGTAATCATGGTAATTTGTTTATCTTACTTAGGCAGGTTGAAGGCACGGGTCATCTCTTTCAGCTGCTCATCGCTCATACCTTCCGGCTCAAAGCCCATGCACCGTGAGTTGATGTATATCTTCGCACTCTTAGAGAGCACGTCAATCTGGTCGAAGGCATCCATGACGTCTAATCCCTGGGCAAACACGCCGTGTTTCTCCCACAGCACTACATCATAGTCGTCAAGCTCGCGCAGGGTGGCGTCAGCCAGTTCTACGCTACCCGGCAACTGATAGGGTATGATACCCAGTCCGAGGGGACAGAACGCCTTTGTCTCTGGTATCATGCTCCATAGAATGTTGGTCAGCACGTCCTTCTCTAAGAAAGCCTTGTTGTGACTCATGGCGACGAGTTCGATAGGGTGGGTGTGTACGGTGGCGTTATACTGTGAGCCTTTCTCAATGAGGTGGTCATGCACGGTGAGGTGTGACGGCAACTCGCTGGTGGGTGCCACTGGCTCGTCGGCTATAATGACATAGCTCTCACAGTCGTCAAGGATACGTATCACACTGCCGTTTGCCATAGGCCAGCGTGCCAGGTCGCGCATGCGCTTGCCCGTACCCTTGCAATAGAAATAGCATCCCTTCAGGTGTGGCAATACCTTGCCGATATGTCTTACCTCGCTGATGGGTGCCATCTGGCGTATGCCATCGTCAATAAACTTGGTTATGTTAACCGTAATGTTGCCTCCGTTGCGCTCAGCCCATCCGTTCTGCCATAGGTAGCCGGCAACCTCAGCAATCTTTTCTATCTCCTGTCTTAACTCTGGTCTGTTTTCTAATATCATAATTGCTATGTTTATTTACTATTGGACTATTTCTTCGTGATTATTTATTTTCATAGGTACTCAGGCGAGCAAAGCTCGGAGTCCTATTTACTATTCCAAGTTTCGCTATTGAGAGTAAAAACTAATTAACACAAAACTCAAAACAGAAAACACAAAACACGAATGTAATTCACTTTCAATATTCAACATTAAACTCTAAACAAAAATTGACTGGAGCTTGCGAAAGTCGAGTCAATTTACAATAATTCCAGCAGCTTCCTGTCTGCCTCAGTCCATTTCAAGGTGGGCAACTCTTCAATAGTAAGCCATTTGTAGTCAAGATGATTATACATCTTAAATTCTCCCTCACCGCCACGGCACAGATAGGCTGTGAGCGTGATGTGGAAGTCGGGGTAGTCATGCTCCACGGTACCGATACATGGTCCGACGAAGACCTGCCATGCCATCTCCTCGCGTATCTCTCGCAAAAGGGTGTCGTATCCCGTCTCGCCATCCTCTATTTTCCCTCCGGGAAATTCCCAGTGTTCACTGATATAGTCTTTTGTTGACCGGCAACGTTGCATGCACAAAAACTTGCCGTTTTCATATATTACGGCAGCAGCCACTTTAATTGTTGGTTTTTCCATAGTCATTGTTGTTAGGGGGTTCTATATTTATGATATTCTCAATAATTTGCAATGGTATCTGTAGAGATTGCAAATTTATTGTTTTTTTCTTTAATATCAAAATATTATTTTAATTTTGCAGTGTGAAAGTGAAAACTTTTTTAAAAAACGCCATAGAATGGCTGTCGAGACCGTTCAGCGAGAACATCATTTTTTTTGTTATGATGTTTTTGCTGGGTACTTTCTGCATTATTATGGAACCGTGGAACGGCAGCCGTTTCTGGTCGTTGCCAGAACTGTTTTTCGATGTCTATCTGCTGTGCGCGATACTGACGCTGTTGCCACGGCGCATCAGGGGTGTGGTGAGATGGCTGCTGAGCGTGGTATTATATACGGTAGCGATAGTTGACACCTATTGCTACTCACGCCTTCACTCACCCATAACGCCCACGCTATATAAGGTGTTTCTGCAGAGTGACAGCCGTGAGGCGAACGAGGTGGTGGAGGCGTATGTTGACTCAAGCAGCGTTACAACGCTTGTGGGCGGTGTGCTGCTTATTGCCTTGATACACATTGTCGCGTCAGAGTTTTCGAAGAGGATTGTCAGCCGACCCCGCAACTGGTTACGTCAGCATGCCGGCAGGGTGGGGGCTGTCATTGGTGTTGTGGCACTGCTGTGTGGTATGACGGCGTTCGCCAATAAGCGCTATCATTATTACCGCTTCTTCTGCCAGAAGAGTGACCTCGAGATATATACCGACCATGGCGACTTAGGTCAGAAGACGAAATTCTATATCCCCATCTATCGTCTCTTCAATGCCATGGCAGAGAACCACCGGCAGCGTATAGCCATCCGCCAGCTTGACAAGACCTGGGATAAGGCCCTCGTGCAAGGCTGCGCTTTTAAGTCACCGTGTATAGTGCTTGTAATAGGCGAGAGTTATAACCGCAGCCATTCTGCCCTGTATGGTTACGACAAGCAGACAACGCCGTGGCAGGTGGCAGAGCGGGACAGTAGCCGTCTTGTGGCTTTCTCAGATGTCATAACATCGTGGAATATGACTTGTGAGGCATGGCAGAATATGTTTTCCACCTATAGTGTCGGTGATGACGGTTATTGGTATGACAATGCCCTGTTCACGCAGTTGTATCGCCGGGCTGGATATAAGGTCAAGCTGATGAGCAACCAGTTCATCGTTGGTGTCGGCCATGCCTTCAGTGACTTCAATGAGGATATATTCATTAACGACGAGACGCTTAGCCGCACGCAGTTTGACGCGCGCAACGACTCCGTGCATAAATATGATGAGGGGTTGTTGGATGACTTCAGGCATTTGGACGACGGCACCCACAACCTTTATATCTTCCACCTGATGGGTATGCACTCCGGTTATTCAGAGCGTTATCCGGCTGAATATGCACGTTTTGCCGCAAATGACTATAAGCGTTCCGATCTCGATGAGGATGACCGTGCCATAATAGCCGCTTACGATAATGCGGTGCTGTACAATGACTATGTACTGCATCGCATTATAGATGAGTTTAAGAACCGTGACGCCATCATTATCCATGTGCCTGACCATGGTGAGATGGTCTTTGACAATGGTGTCAACACCTTCGGCCGCAGCATGGGCACAGGCAGTGGAGAGACACATAGTCAGTATGACATACCTTTCTGGATATGGTGCTCAGACAAATATAAGAAAAACCATCCGGATGTGTGGCAGAGCGTCATGCGTGCAAAGGACAAACCTTTTATGACCGACGACCTGCCACACCTGATGATCAGCCTTGCCGGTATCAAATGCCAGCACTACCGCCCTGACCACGACCTCCTGAGCAATGAGTATAGCACTACTCGCAAGCGGATCATTGCCGGCGAGAGAGAATACCGGTGATATTTCAGCCTCTCAGGAAAGACCAGAAATTCTCCCGTGATATCACTTCAAACGTAGAGTTCGGGTAAGTCTCAGAGAATGTTTTTGGCATTTTAGCCTTTCTTTTCTCATTCCACTTAAACTCGTATGTCGAGAGCTTGCCGTCACGCTCCTCTATGAGGTCTATCTCTTTCTGGTCATGTGTGCAAAGGACAAACCTTTTATGACCGACGACCTGCCACACCTGATGATCAGCCTTGCCGGTATCAAATGCCAGCACTACCGCCCAGACCACGACCTCCTGAGCAATGAGTATAGCACTACTCGCAAGCGGATCATAG
>JAGDAU010000197.1 GCA_017959365.1 Prevotella sp. | reverse complement strand
TGCTGTTGCTGCTGAGGAGCATACGGCTGTTGTGGCTGCTGCGGTGCATACGGCTGTTGTGGCTGCTGCGGTGCATACGGCTGCTGTTGCTGCTGAGGAGCATACGGCTGTTGTGGCTGCTGCGGTGCATACGGCTGTTGCTGCTGAGGAGCATACTGCTGTTGCTGTTGTGGAGCATACTGCTGTTGCTGCTGGGGATTGAAGAATCCCTGCTGACCCTGAGCCGGTGCTTGAGGTCCTTGTGGACCATTAGGAGCGTATGCCGGCTGTGTGGCCTTGTTCTTCTTACCACGGCTGATGAGGAAGAATATCAATGCGCCAGCGATGACGAGGCAGATGATACCTATCACCGGACGATAGAACAGCCATGCTATAGCGATGATAATCAGTGACCATGCGAAACCGAAGACGGTGCATACTAAGCCGACACCGGCATCAACGATGCTACCGAGGAATGGAATAACCTTGAAGATAGCAGGCAGAATAGCGAAGATACCCTTCAGACCAGCGATGATGATAACGATACCGAGGATGCGGAGCAGCCAGAGCATCATATTGTTGGTCTCGTGCTCAGCAGTGTACATCTCCTCCGCGGTCTTCTTACCAGTTGAGACAGCAAGGAGAGAGTAACCATTAGAGTGCTTGTATGCCTCAAAACTCTCACCGGCAACCTTAGCAAGGATAGAAGCGTCGGTAGGCAGGACGTTCTTGAAAGTGATACGAACATCACCAACCTGAGGACTGCCGGAACTCTGACCTATATAAATAACATTACCCTCAACATGAACCATCGCTAAATTGTCGGTGGTATTGGCGTTACCGTAAGCACCGTTGTCAGCTGTATTGTTTGCTGTGTTGTTACCGTATGCGCCATTGTTGCCGTAGGCACCGTTATTGCCATAAGCGCCATTGTTTCCGTAAGCACCGTTATTGCCGTAGGCATTGTTGCTGTATGAACCGCCACCATTGCGTGTGCGTGATGCCTGCATGGCCTGATTGTCAAGCTGGCGCATCTTCTCCGGGTCCGGAGTGATGTCGAAAGGCACAAAGTTGCTCAGCTGCTTGATCATATTATCAGAGAACTTATATGCTCCGAAGGTAACGGTAGTGGCATATTGTGTCTCATCCTCAAACTGTGCGAGAACAAAGTTGCTGTTCTTGTACTGTGGGTCATGGAAGCTGCTTGAGGTAACTGGCGAGCTGGTCCATTCATTAGAATAGGTGTAGGTTGTAACCTCTTCCTGACCACCGCCGATTTTGTCGCGCTTCTCGGTCTTGCTGTGTTCCTGTACCTGATAGTACTCCACATTACGTGACAAAGAGATAGCCTTTGCACCAATACCGAATGTAGCATCAGACAGTGAGTCTGTCGTGTTGGCGAATGCCGTAGCATGTACCATCTTACCCTCAAAACTGGGGTCAATCTTAGACGGATTCAACTCTACTGTCTCGCCTTGTGCGGCATTAAGCATTTTGTCTTGCTTTACGAAGCGTCCCTCATTCCAGAAGAGGAGCACAGTACCTGCAATGAACATGATAATGCCACCAACAACTCCTCCGCAGGAGTTTTTCAGTCTGTCAAAGTAACTGATTGATCTTGTTTCTGTGTAAGCCATAATATATTTTATTAGTTAGTTTGTTATTAGCACAAAATCTTTGCAAAGATAGACAATATATTTAAATTACAAGGAAAAATGTCGGTTTTTTTATCGTAATAGGGGTAAAATGTGGTTAAAATGATGATTTTTGAAATTTTTATTGAACAAATCGCTAAAATATTATATAAAAACATTAACTTTGTACACATTTAGAATATCAATGATTAAAATAATATAGAAATTATGGCAGAAAGAGTATATCTGTGTCTTGCCCACATGAGCGGCAATGAGATGAAATACATACAAGAGGCATTTGACACTAACTGGGTGGTTCCTCTCGGTCCTAACGTCAACGCTTTTGAGGAGGATTTGGAGCGGTTTACCGGAGAGAACAAGAAAGTGGTGGCATTATCAGCGGGAACAGCGGCTGTCCACCTTGCCATGGTTTGGCTTGGCATACAACCCGGTGATGAGGTAATATGTCAGTCATTCACGTTTGCGGCATCATGCAACCCCATTGTCTATCAAGGCGCCACGCCAGTCTTTGTTGACTCCGAACCGGGCACATGGAATATTGACCCTAATCTCCTTGAGGAAGCTATAAAAGACAGAATAGCCAAGACCGGCAAGAAGCCAAAGGCTATAGTACCCGTTTATCTCTATGGCATGCCGGCATATATAGATGAAATAATGGATGTAGCTAACAGATACGAGATACCCGTTATTGAGGATGCCGCCGAAGCTCTTGGCTCACGTTATCGTGGGAAAGTGTGTGGAACATTCGGACTTATGGGTATCATGAGTTTCAACGGTAATAAGATGATCACCACCTCCGGCGGCGGTGCATTGATATGCCCAGACGAGGAAGTAAAGAGGAAAATAATGTTTTATGCTACTCAGGCGCGTGAGCCGATGCCATATTATTTACATAAGGAGATTGGTTACAATTACCGCATGAGTAATATATGTGCCGGTATCGGACGTGGTCAGATGACAGTGCTTGAAGACCATATCCGTCATCATCAGCGCATTGCGCGACTCTATGCGGAGGGATTTAAGGATGTTGACGGTATAGACCTTCATCTTGCTCCGGAGGAGTATATGGAAGCCAACTACTGGCTTAACACCATCACCGTTGATCCGGCAAAGACAGGACGTGATTATGATGCCATACGCATAGCACTTGACGAGGCTGGAATAGAGTCGCGGCCATTATGGAAGCCCATGCATACCCAGCCTGTTTATAAAGATGCCCCGGCATATATCAACGGCGTATCAGAGGCGATGTTCAAAAAAGGGTTGTGCTTACCTTCCGGTCCATGCGTCACAGATGAGGACGTAAACAAGATAATAAGAATTGTAAAAGGTTGTTGAGTCTTAAAACTCCCAATTTCCCCTGTTTAGAGTAAAAAAGTTTTAGTTTTTATACGAAGTTTTATTTTATGAACCTTATAAATAAGATAGCCAACTGGTATTTCACCAAGAACGCCTTACCATATTGGGTGGTGCTGATACTTGACTGCCTGATATGCTTTATATCCGGAATCTTCGTGTTCTGGCTGTACGGCAACGGCTCCACCATATTATCGCATTTCGTTTCAGTTATCAATACCATTTTGGTGTTTATGATTTTCAGCCTTATAGGGTTCAGACTGTTTCATACATACGCAGGAGTGTTCAGATACTCTTCTTTTGTTGACCTCCAGCGTATCGGGCTCGCCATGATGGTATCATGCTTAATAGCATTGGTGATGCATTATCCTATGTATTATTACCATGAGGAACTGCATTTCTTCCCCTTGCCCGCACGTCCTATTATTGCCATGTATGTGGTGGCTACTATATTAATGTGGGCAATAAGGGTGATTATAAAGACTGTTTATGATGTGGCGTTCAGCTCCGGCAATGGTCTGAGAACACTCATTTATGGTGTCCGCAGCGGTGGTATCGGCCTTGCCAAGAACATACGCAATCAGAAGCCTGCCCGTTTTCAGCTGAAAGGCTTTATTACCAACGAGGAACACTTCAAGGGTAAGATACTATTGGGTGAGAAAGTGTATGACGCATCCGACCATGAAGCTCTCAAGAATCTTATCAAAGACATCAATATCCAGGCTGTACTGATCTCGCCATTGCAGAATGAGCCGTTCCGAAAAGATACTGAGTTGCAGGACTTGCTGATAGAGAATAATGTTAAAATATTCATGTCGGCTGAGACAAGGGAATGGACGAACGAGAGCGATTTCTCAAGTGTTCAGTTGAATGAGATTACCGTTGACGACCTGCTTCCGCGTAGCGAGATAAAGGTTGACATGGACGCTGTGGGTAAGTTATTAAAGGGAAAGAAAATATTAATCTCCGGCTCCGCAGGCAGCATTGGCTCAGAGATTGTACGTCAGATAGCCAACTATAAACCTGCCAGCCTGATGCTGATAGACATTGCTGAGACACCACAGCATGACGTACGCCTGAACATGAACGCTCAATGGCCTGATATAGACACACATACCATCGTTGGTTCAATCACTAACTTAAACCGTATGAGGATGCTCTTCTGTGAGTTCCAACCAGACTATGTGTTCCATGCTGCTGCCTACAAGCATGTACCAATGATGGAGGATAACCCAAGCGAGAGCGTGCAAAATAATATATATGGCACTCAGGTACTTGCAGACCTAAGCGTTGAGTTTGGTGTCAAGAAATTTGTCATGCTCTCTACCGATAAAGCTGTTAATCCCACCAATGTGATGGGCTGTTCAAAGCGTATTTGTGAGATATATGTGCAGAGTCTTGACAAGGTGATAAAATTGTGCCAGGACAATCCTGCCAAGATGAAGGAGTATGGCATAAAAACATTCGATGGCAAACCACCTATAACACAGTTCGTTACCACTCGTTTCGGAAACGTCCTTGGATCCAACGGTTCCGTAATCCCGCTTTTTGAGAAGCAAATCAAAAACGGAGGCCCCGTAACCGTTACCGACCCAAATATAATACGTTTCTTTATGCTCATCCCTGAGGCATGTAAATTAGTGCTTGAGGCAGGTACGCATGGTAAGGGTGGCGAGATATTCGTATTTGATATGGGTAGCCCGGTTAAGATTGCCGATCTCGCAAAGAGAATGATACGCCTCAGTGGAGCCAAGGGTGTCAAGGTGGAATTTACCGGACTGCGCCCAGGTGAGAAACTGTATGAGGAGGTACTCTCCAATGATGAGAACACTAAAGAGAGTTTCCATGACAAGATACGCATAGCCATGGTGAGAGAGTACGACTATAATGATGTGCGGAATGATGTGGCAGAGTTGATACGCATAACCCAGGGATATGATGACATGGCTATTGTGGCAAAAATGAAATCAATGGTTCCGGAATACGTGTCTAACAACTCTGTTTTCTCTGAACTCGACAAGACAAAAAAAGATGAAGTGTGAGGATGTGCTGCTAAAACTCGTCAGGGCTGCATTATGGAACACTCCTATGAAGCCCATCGACGTAAAGTCGGAGGCATATTATCAGCTTATGGAGGCATCGGGGCGGCAGGCGGTGACAGGACTACTGTGCCGGACACTGATGACAAACAACTACCGCCTGAAGAAGTTAGACGCTGTTGACCTCTTTGCCGCATCAGAGGAGTTGGAAAAGAGTAATACTGATGTGGACATGGCGCTTGCGGAGCTTGTGAGACTTCTGGACACACACAAGATACCATTCGTCGTCTTCAAGGGTCAGACATTGGCAACTCTTTATCCTTCGCCACACTCACGAATACCGGGAGACATCGACTTTTATGTTGACCCCGATAATTTCAATAAGGCGGCAGAGGTGATATCCAAAGAGTGGCATGTTGACATTGACACTAATCATGACGATAATGATATCTCATCGCCACGACATATTGAGTTTAAGTATAAAGGCGTGCTCTTTGAAATGCATTTCAGGATGCTGAAGTTCTACAGTAACCGTAATCAGGTGTTCTTCAACAATATTGTGGACAAATGTGACAGGGAGACTGTAAGAGTAGCAGACGTTGATGTACCGATATTGCCTTTGGCGCCCAATATCGTCTATACATTCTGTCACCTGTATCATCACCTTCAGGAACAGGGAGTAGCACTAAGGCAGCTGTGTGATCTCGCCTTGCTGATACATCGCACATCAAGTATGCCGGAACAAAGAGACAGCATAAGAAAGGAGATAGGTGATATCCTCGACGGACTCAATATGAAGCGTGCTTTCGTTGCTGTCTGTTCTGCACTTGTTGAGTCATTGGGACTGCCAGAGGAAGACTTACCGTTTCCTGTCGGTGACAATGAGCGTCACTTTGGCAGGAAAATGATGGAAGAAGTATGGAAACGCGGCAACTGGGGAGTCTATGACCGCCAACTGCATAACGTTAATCCCGTGAAACGTGCTACAGAGACAGGCACTGTGCAGCTGTCACATTATATATCCTTCTATCGTCTTTCTCCGCGTGAGAACAGGGCTATGATATTGAAGGAGATACCTATGAAATTCATTAATATAGTGAAGAAATTATTTAAAAAGAATAAATTATGAAAAAGACAATGATCATTGCCACAGCCGCATGGCTGTTTAGTTGTGCCACAGTGATGGCACAGAAGACATACGTTAAGGAAAGATATAAGATAAAGATGTCGGAGATAGAGGCGTTGTATAATGCCGGTGAGGAAGGTGCCATGATTATTGAACATCAGAATATGCCTACCAAAGTGGCATCAATAGATATAGACAGGGATGGTGTCGCAGAGCTGCTGTTTTCCGATGACAGCGAGGAGGATATGATGATGGTGGCTCTCGGCACAGGCAAGCCGGAGGTTGTGTTTCACACCCAGCAAAAGACATGGTTGGAGTTCTACGAGGGTATGGTGAAGAGGATTTCATCTGTAGGCACAGGTGTGTCCTTACAGGATTACGCCAAGATTGTCAAGAGTCGCCCGGCAATAATTGTGCATTCTGAGGTGACGTGGCCTATGGGAGCTGACCCAAGCCTGCCTGGAGCAAAGCCCATAACAAAATACACATTCCCCAAGAATGTCAAGAAGAAACCGTTGAAGAGTTTTCTTCAGGAAATAGAAAACCCCAAGAAGTATAGAGGTGAATTGAAATGGAAATCGCTAAAAGATTTTAAATAATGGTTTCTTTTTTCTTTTAGTCAGGAAATAATATTACTTTCGCAGACAAATAGTCAATAAAAAACATCTGTTATGAAGAAATTCTGGAAAGCACATCCTATTTTGTGCGGGTTTATTGTTGCGATAATAGTCATTCTTATCTGTCTTGTCGGCTGTGAGGCTATACTCAACAGCAACGACAAAGTTCAGGAAGAACAGGAGCAGGAAGAGGAAGCTCGGGCAAGTCAAGGTATATACAAAGAGGATGAAGAGGATATTATAGGTGATGAGTATTTCGGAATGAAAAAGGGTGTCACCGCCCAAGGCGACATGAGTGATGAGGCTCTCGAACAAGCCCGTAAGGAGCAGGAAGAGCAGAAACGTATTTTGGAACAGCGAAACGCAGAGATAAAGAGAGAGGCTGCGCGTGACAAAGACAGCAAAAACGAGGACTACAGTCTTGATGATGATATCATGGAGTCTGTAGATCAGGATATTCCTGCTAAACCGGCTCAGACACCGGCTCCAACGCCAAAGGCGGAAGGACCCACCACCGAGCCTATACAGTGAGCTTTGTAAACGAAAACCACTTACTATGAGATACAAGATATTAAAACCGCGTTGCATTTATGAACGTGGCACTAAACAAAAGCAGGAGGATTGCATTTTTCCACTGCCAGGACGGAGTAGTGAGTCTGACCGCCTGTTCATTGTGTGTGATGGTGTCGGAAGTAAGAAGGATGCTGATTATGCAAGCCGCATAACAGCAAATACTATTGCCTCTTATTTCTCATTGCATCATAGCGCCGACCGTGTGGCTACAGACAACCTGCTGCATGACGCATTGGCAACAGCATATAAGAAACTCAACGAGGCTGACAATGGTAATGGTAGTGAGATGGCTACCACCATGGCACTGCTATATATGCACCGTGGCGGTTGCCTTGCGGCACATATAGGAAACAGCCGCATCTATCATGTGCGTCCTTCTCAGGGAGAGATACTCTATAGGTCTATAGACCATACAGATGCGGAAGGGAAGAAGCTTACCAGGGCTATCATGACACGCCAAAAAGGTATGGCAAGACCAGAGATTGTACATATCACAGATATCAAGCCTGGTGATTTCTTCATGCTGTTTACTGCAGGTATGTTTGAGAAAGGTCTGACCGATGGTCAGATAGTGGAGATTCTCAAGATGGACAATACTGATGATGACAAGCTGAGGATTTTTACGGCTGCCTGCGCCAACAATCATGACAATCATTCTGCATTTATCATTCATGTGAATGGTATAGCAAGGGAATCCATTGACAAGGTGGTACCAACAGTTCAAAAGGTACAGAACAATCAAACGGCGACGGACAGTCTGGGCAATGAGAATGATGAAACGACATCTGAGCAGGTTTCTTCAATATCATCCACTAACACAGACACTCCTGTTGCCTTATCGGACCAAGACGATTCCACAAGTATGCAATCAGAGCCACAAACAGAAACCTCAAGACATCCTATAGTGTCAAGGATTGTAACCTTGCTCCTGGCTCTTGTTGTGTTATCAGCGTTGGGATTTTTGGGATGGAAGTTCTTCTATCAGAATGACAAGCCTGACACAAAGGCTGGAAAGGTGCTTACCACCGACAGCGTAAAAGCTGTGACCAATACCATGAACGCCAATAGTGACTCTGTGTCTATTGGTGATGGGGGAGGAGGGGAGTCATCTGTAGCATCCAGTGACAACGGTTCACCCATAAGGGTAGGGAACAATGGTATCACCGGCAGACAGCGTGGTCGCGACATAGTAAACTACAGCAGCGATGATTACGCCACACCATCAGCATCAGATGATGTAACCACTTCTGAGGGGGAGGGCAGTACAACTGCCAAGCCAGTTGCAGAACAGCCGGCAGAAACGCCCAATACAGAAGAAAAAGCTAATACCGAGGAGACTCAGCAACAACAGTATCCCGCTGCACGCTCGCGTCGAGATCAGCAGCAGCGTCGTTATCCGCCACCACCAGCGGGTAACAACAACCGCCGCCGTACTCCAGCGCCTTCAACAGGCAACAGCAGTCACGGCAGCGGTGAGGATTTCACTATTGATATCAATTAGTATCTCGACTTTCGCTAGCTTCAGTCGAGTTAAAAAGTTGACGAGTTAACAAGTTGACAAGTTGAAAGTGAAAATCTAATTCACTCTAAACTTTAAACATTAAACTGTAAACTAACAAGTTGAGCGAATGCGAAACTTGAGTAAGATACTTTTTCTATAACTGTTTAGAATCTGTATCCTATACTTCCCATTATAGATTGTCCGTCGCCAAAGAGTCCCGGTTGGTATTTATATTCACCGGCAACAAACCAATTTTTGTTTATATTGTATTGTATGCCTGCACCAAGTTGAATACCGCCATCGGTATCGTTTTCGCTTTCTATTTTTTTCACTTCTCCACTTGATGTAGTCATTGTATAGGCTTCACTATGAACAAAGGCTAAAGAATAACCAACCGAAGGATATATTCTAAATGCATCACCAAGTTTGAACAGATAGTGCACATTCAGTCCAAGTGCTAAGTTGGATACGTGGTCCTTCGTAGGATTGTAGATACCATCCAATTCAAGACGCCAGTGGTCGGAAAGACTGTACTGGCCGAATGCGCCGATGCCAAAGTTTGTTGAAGTCTCATCTAAACTTGCAAATTTAAATCTCATGATATTGACTCCACTGCGTACACCGACAGCAAAATCACCTTTCTCCTGAGCAAATGCGCTCATGCTGAGCAGAGCCACACACATTGTTAAAAATAATTTTTTCATTTGTTTTTTTTGATTTAATTTAACTACACTATATTTTCTCTTCTTTATTTAATAACAATCTTACGTCCGTTATTGATGTAGATACCCTTGGAAGACCGATTGGCAGACCGTCCCTGCAGGTCGTACCATTTATCATCTATCATTTCTGGTTTGTCATTTAGCTCAAAGATTGATGTCGTCTTCCTCTCTACAACAGAGAACGTAGCCATCAGTGGGTAGTGGTCACCGAGGGGCTTGCCTTCGTACTGATAGCCGGCAATGTCGATGGTTACAGTAGCGGGCTTAAGTTGCTTGCCTTCCACGGGGTTGACGTAGAGAATTTTGTCAAGCAGCTCTTCTGCATCCTGCTCGTCGCCTACCTTAGGATAGACGCCATTGCGGCATTTCTCAATCCACACGTCTCCAACAGTGGCAAGACCCGTTGCCTCGATGGGCTCTATGAAGGCATCCACGATGTCGTCACGGGTATAGTAGCTATTGAAGTCACCGGTGAGCACCACAGGACGGCTGTCGAGACGGGCCATCAGGTGGTCACGCAGCTGCTTCCACTGTGCGAGTCGTGCCTCACGGTCCTTCACGTCGTTGCCTAACTGCTCGTCGCGGCTGGAGCTAGCATCGAAATGGGTGTTATAGACCACTATATGTGTACCGTCGGCAAGGGTGAACTCATGGCGGCGGAAGCCCTTGGTGATGATATCGTCGAACTCATGGCTGAACTTTCCGAAGTTCTTCTCATGAGCCACGCGCTCGTAAGCTGTCGATTGCACGGCTTTCTTCCATGCACTGTTCAGTCCGTCGCAGGGGAAGCGGTCGTTCTGCAGATGCAAGTAGTCGAGCTGGTGGCTCTCGCTGTCTATACCGCCCGTCCACTCGTCGTGCTCGTAGCCGGCGAAGAGTCGTGACCATATCTCCCAACGGTAGTTAAAGCACTCCTGCATAGACACGATGTCGCAATCCTTGGAGGCGATGTACTCACTGATGCGCTCGCTGCCCGCTGAGAGGGGGCCGTCTTTGTTCACATCGAATACGAGGAACTTGCTGGGCAGGCCGTCAACGTTGAGCGTCATCACACTGAAAGTGGATTGTGCCTTAGCAGAGGTCAGCATCAAGGCAAAAAGAATAAGGGATATACTAATACGTTTCATAATGAATACTCTTGTTTATTTCAATGTTCAATGTTCTATAGTCAATACTCAATGGTCAATTGTTCAAAATTTCGTTCAAGTTGACGTTGTTCTCTTTGAGCCAGTCAAGCAGGCTGTTGTAGTAGTAGTCGCCCACAAACTGCTCGTTCACCTGTCGGCGCATGGCGCGTTTTGCTGCCGCATCCTGTCCGCTTTCTTCAGTCTTGCTGTTGAGGTAACTGATAATCTGCATGATATCGAGCATTGAGAGGCCACTGTCATCGGCTATACGCATAATCTCAGTGAGACTGGTACCGTGTTCCTCCAATATCTCGTTATACTTGCTGAGGGTGGCCATCAAACTGAAGAAGTCCATGCCGCCTTCGCCATCACCGCCAGTGAGCGAGTGGAAAGCACCGGCCACATCGAAGCCTTTCTCCTCGAGTAGTTTGATGATGCCCATAGGTGTTCCCACCTTGACAAGGTCGTAGTAATGAGTGTTCAACTCGCCGTCGTAGTAGAGCACGGGATAAGACGTGAGGGTGGCAGCAAGTCGGAGCAAAAATTGTATGCCGCTGAAAGTATGGCTATCAGACAGCATATACATACAAGTGGTCAGGTTGGTAAGCTCTGGTACGAGACTCTTCTTATGACCGCTGTTAGTGGTGAGGAAGTTGAGAAATTCGCGCCCCGACTCTACCGGCACTGCCTTGTCATGCGCATAGTGCTGGTAGTAGTAACTCTGCTCAGGGTCGGGTGTCCATCCATTCTGCAGACTGCGTGCATTGATGGCAGCCGACAACTTGCCATACTCCTCTGAATCGCGGTCGAGGAATGCTGGCTGCAAGGCATCTGTGAACGTTTTGACGCCGATTCCCTTCAGCGAGTCAGCCACCTGCATACTTGAGTAAAGCCCTGAGTTGAACCAGTCGTCGAACTTAGATGCCAATGGTTCTTTGAACATCTGCTGGGGCGTGAAACCGAGGTTGTCCTGGTGGTTGAAGGCGTTGAGCACGATGAGTGCGAAACTGACTTCCATACTGGGATCGTCCTTCTGACTCATATAGCGGTTGTAGGCCGTGAGTACATCGAAGGGAGCGGCGGCGACGAGAGTCTTGTCAAACTTTATCTCATCTTTATAATTCATGTCGCGCACGCGCTGTGC
>JAGDAU010000196.1 GCA_017959365.1 Prevotella sp. | reverse complement strand
TGTAGATATTAGCGATATTGTGGGAGCGGTTGACAGTCATGGCATAGTGATGCCACTGGTCATCGCTGTAGTCACCGGGAATGATGAGTTCCATACCATTACTGCGGTATTTCAGTTCCGGGCCCTCAAATCCAATGAAGAAATTCTCAGAGGCATGGGTGTCGGTCTTACGTCCAGAGCCGTTGCTGATAAGAGCACCGCGACCATTAAAATCGGTCCTGAACCAGAACATAAGCGTGTAATCAGCCTCCTTTGGCCGCTTAAGGAACTCTCCCTTCATCTCTAAACCATGCTTCTTGTCATAGTCAAGGTGCAGCGACATGCCACGCGGTAGTGCCCATGAAGCGTTATCCAGTTTGGCATGAGCACCGTGAGCCTTGTCATTAACGTATTCTCCAGAACCCTCATTCATGGGATAATAGTCTGCGAGTCCCATCTCATAACCGGTGAGTTGCTGACCAGCGTAGTTCTGGTATATCAACCCCGGTGTCATGGCACGGGTCCAGATACGCGTCTCAAGCATACGGCCGGAATAGTGCTGACGCTGGGTCACATTAACCTCATTGGTTGCTCCAAAGACCATCGGTCCGAAACCGTTGTAAACCACACTGTCGTATTGGCCTATCAGCGAGTCGTTATACAGCTCTAAGGTCTTGGAATCATTATTGAGTACCATAGCGATGTGGCGGAAGCCATTACCCTCTATTGTCTTGGTGGACAGATACTCCTTATCTCCCACGACAACCTTCAGATGCTGGTCCTCTGTAACCCACAACTGCAGGTTAACACCGTCGGAGCCGTGGCTGAAGATAGGCATTGCCTTACCGTTATCATCCGGTTTAATCATCATGTCAAGGGTGAGATCCTTGCCGGCGAAGTTACGGCGTGCCTCTGTCTCGGCAAAACCGGTGCCGGTGAAAAGCAGCGACGGCTCCTCCTGTATATCCATCTCGTTGGTCTCTCCAACCACCTCGAAATTGGTTATGGCACTGAGGTAGTTATGCTCTATCGCCTCAGAGAAATTGAACGTCACATTATCACCCGGACCAAGAATGCCGTCCTTAGGCTCCGGCATACTGAAGATCTGCGGACGGCGGGTGTCCTTGATACCGCTCAGAACCTTTGATGAACTGGTGAGATAGTCATTTCCGTTACGGCAGAACAACACAGCCCGCAGGTCGTAAGCCTTTTCCATCTCAATACCCTCACCATAGAATGATGTTGTGATAAAGCCGTTTTCTGGTATCATTGCCTTGGTGCCGCTTGCCAATGCCATGAGCGAGTCGTTGGCGTAGAAAGAACACAAGTTAACCCAGTAATCATCACCACGGTTGGTCTCCTTATACTGGAACTCCACGTGGTCGAAATTCTTCTGGTTCTTGTCGAAGCCGCTGATAACGACAGGCATGAAGTAACCACGGCTGTCCTGCTGTGCGTCGGTGTTCATAATCCATTTATCACCTGGATTAGAAATGGTTATGGGTCCTGCCGTATGCAGATAGTGCACACTGAAGTTTACACGGTCGGAACAACTGCCATCACCAGAGGAGGCAAGTATCAATCCTAAGTCCTCATAATCGAAATCCTCGCTGGCATACACCTCAAGGGTCTTAGTGGTTACCTTTGACGGCTCCACGGTCATCGAACGGCCGTCGCCCGTGAGAGGCATATCATCAATTTTAACCTTGGCACCCTTCTTGTTGGAGGTCTCGTCCATCTGTATGATGAAGGAGCTGTATGCCGCCTCTGGCTGCTCGCTCTCGTTGGTCATGTTAACAGTGAAACGTGCAGCCTCTCCGAACGGTACTCCGCTGACACTCTGTTTGTCGAGCCAGATCTTGGGATTCTCTATCTTCTTGGTACGCTCATCGAGGATCCTACCGGGCTGATAGAATAAGGTGCGACGCTCATCCTCCCATGGGCGGCAGGTGGCCCCGCCACGTGTGCGATAGACAAAACTACGGGCGTAGCGAACATCATCCATGTCAATATCGCGCTTCAGATAGTCCTCGTTATAGTCAACAGAGGCATAGAAGGCACTATCGGCAAAGACATCAAAAATGCCACCGGAAGATATTGTGTCTATTTTGGTCTTCACACGGTACACGTCAAAATCGAGATGGCTCTTGCGGTCCATGGAGATAGAGAAACTCTCCCTGCGGTTGAATTTCTTTGACTCTCCGTTTTTGGGTACAACATTAAAACTGAGAGAAGGAATGAGCCCGAATTTGAATGTGTAGCCGACACACTCTATCTCAATGCTTGTGACATCACCATTGTCATCTTGTTTCTGAGTGGGGGTGCCTGTGGTACTGCCAGCCTTCCCAGAGAGTATGGAGCCAAGAAACTTTGCAACCACAGGTCCCACGATAGCAGCGGCATTGAAGAAGAAGTCACCGGCTGAGTCGTCAAAGTAGCCTGCTGTAATGGCAGAGATTGGGCTGACAAACGAATTGGTGACCGAATACTCACTTGCGAACTCCTCGCTGTAACTCATGCCACTGCCACCATCGACATCGAAGTTCTGGACAAGTTCGGTGGCCTCTAATTTCTCCTGCTCATTCTCGGCTATCATATTCATCCATGTCAGCATATTGTCATGATAGAGCCCTACCTCGTCCTTCTGTGTGCCGTCACCACCGGTAGGTTTGATCATCTCATAACTGGCTCCGAACAGGTCTGAATCCGGGTCTACCGTGGAAAGGTACACCGGCTTGCCGGTGGCGTCTGCCTGTGCCTGGGCCTCTGCCTTGGTTCCCGTGAACATCAGTGCGCGGCACTGCTCCATGAGCGATGGTATGAGCTGCTTGACAATATACTCTTGTGAATGGATAAACGTAGATTTAAAACTCGGACCGTAAGTGACAACCTCCTCACGCACGAGATGGAAGATGCTGTCGTTGACGTCACGGCCATTGGCAATCTCTACCATGCGGCCAGCCTTCACCTCTCCACCCATCTGACGGAAGATGCTGTCGGGTATGGCGCGTATGGCAGTAGCCGGCTTAACGATGATGTTCTCCTCAATGCCTATATACACATCGGCGTTGGAGCCCACCATCTTGTTGTTGGAGCTGGTGGAGATATCCTCTGTCGTTGTCATGGTGTAAGAGAAGGCACGCTGTCCGGAACCTGACCATACAAGGTCGAGCGATGTGGAGAAACTGTTGGAGGCATTATTGGTGAAGCCACCTACGGCTCCGGCTCCCATCGGCGCTGCCACAACACCGGTGAAGTTACTGAGTTTGGAACCCACGGCGAACGTCAGCGAGAGGCCAACTTTCCACGACATATCCATCTGGTAAGTGTATTTCAGCGTGGAGCCCTTGCTGATCTTTGCCGACGAGCCGCCGCCAGGCGGGTCACGCAGGATATCCACAAGCTTGGGTGCTGAGTAAGTAAGGATATCCTGTGCCCCTGGCTTGCTGTATAGATTAAGCACGTATGCGCTGAGAGGCTCTGCCTCGTAATAGACTCCGTCAAGCTCAAGGGTCATGGTGATGTTACGGAGGGCGTTGTCACCTGTCAGCAGGTATGGTGTCTGTGCGGCTTGGATATTCACCGTACCCTGGCCGTTGTCATCTAAGATGACTGTCTCACGATGGCTGCCACCCATCATCTCATTCTGCACTGTTACCTCACCACCCTTCAGCTGTACCACGTCAACGGTGTCAGACTCCGGATTGTTGTTCCAGTAGTATTTCTCATTGGCAGAGAGCTGGAAGATGTAATTCTTGTCAATGCTGAACACCGGGTGTCCGAATGTATATGCCGTCTTGCCGGTTATGGTGTCAAGATAAGCCAACGGCACTACAGACTTGTCACCACCGAGATTCTTGGCGATATACTGTTTGTCACCGAAGAAGTCAAATTTGTCATAACCCATCTGCTTGTAGTCTATCTGCACCGGGGAGTGGTAGATACGGCTGTACTGGGCATTGTATTCCACTGTAACCTCTGTGACATCGTTGCCACCGTAGGAAAGCCACTGGCCGGTGAAGACATCACGGTGAAGGGTGAGAGAGTCGGTAAGGTCGATGACATCTCCCGTCTTGCCTTCCTGGAACAGCGTAGGATAGCCCTGTGCGAAAATCTGCTGTACCTTCCATTTCACCGGCGGCAGCTCAACGCTATACTCACCTGTGTATTTGTCAGGCTTAATCTCTATGCGGTGACGTGTGGTGTGCATAGAAGTCTGATAGGTCTGTTTCTTATCGTGGGCAGTGTGTACAAAAACGGTGTCACGCTCTTTCAGCGAAGCGTCAAGGTTGTCATACACAAGCCATGATGTATTATCGCCCTCAAGAGCCATATTAATAGTGACATCCCGACCCAGGTTGTTTCGTGAGAGGGAGTTGCCGAGCGGCAGCTCACCCTGGTCATTACCTCCAACCACACGGCCGATGAGTTTCACACGCGTGTCATCGTAGAAATATATCTGGTCTTTGTTGGTTTTGAAGTTATGGGTGAATTTACCATCGTTATAGAACTTATGACCGTCCTTGTGAGCCTGAACTGTTGTCTGTCCGCCAAGAACAAAGAACGAGAACTTACCCTCTGTATCGGTTGTCACAGGATGACCGCCTGCGAGGAGGGCATGACCGTTGGCAGTGAACTCCACACCCTGCACCGGGATGCTCGTGCCGCTGTACATAACATAACCCGACATCCTATATCCATTAGTCACAGTAAAATTGACATCTGATGACAAATTAGACTTAGTGTCGAATGTCACACTAAGGCCGTCGGCGCAATCGGGCGAGAGACTGTTCTTGGCGATATTAACGCTGATATCGTACGGTCCGCTCTGCTCTGTGTAATAACGAAGGTCCTCAACCTTGTAATATCCGCTGTCATCAGTGCGCACGCTGACGGTGGTTATATCATCAGGATGGTCGTCAGACGGCGACACCGACACAAGGACATCTGATATGCCAGTGCCGTCTGCAAAGCGCACGTAACCCTCCACAGTTCCTGTCTGCACGCAGTGAGCAGTCACCACATCCGTCTCTGTATAACTCATACCCTCACAGTTGTTAGCTGAGCGTACCTTATACTCATACTCATAAACGGGAGAGGTGGTCTTGTCCTCATATTCCTTGGCTGTTATACCGGTTTCTATAACCTGCCACTCCTCGTTGCCACCAACAGTGCGGCGAAGTACCTCGAAATAGTCAACAGGATTGTCATCGGTCTCCCACTGCAACAGCACACTAAGCTGCAATTGAGTCCACAGGAGGGTTGGAAGGATCTTACCCGTTGCCTCAAAATAGAAATCACCTGTAGTGTTTGCATTGGGGATATTATATTCCGAGTGAGCGGAAGCCTTGCCGTAACTTATGATAAAACCGGGTTGAGCGACGTAGCCAGCCCACCCTAACTGCGCAATCCAGTCGTTCGTGGACATGGAGGTGGCATCTGTACCCTGTACCTCTCCCATCACCGACTTGTATAGACAGTTTGTCAATACGGTGTTGAAGAGATTGGCGTTGCGCACGAATGTGGCACAGCCAACATCATTCACCGTTATGGAAGATGGCTTAAACAAGATGTTCTCCAACCTGACATAACCGGTATTACCACAGTAACCAACTATACCACCCCAGCGTATGGTGTTTGGGCCATGAAAGATTCCGGTAAAATCAAAGTTTCTGGCAACGAGTGAGGTACCATCGTTTACGAGACCTACAAGACCGCCATGAGTACCGTCTCCAGTAAAAATAGAGTTTATACTGACCTGAGAGGAGTTATTCTCCAAATACACCGTACCGCCTGCGACGACACCAACTATCGAACCTGAGTATTTGCTGCTCGTAGTGATATTATACATTACATTCACATTACGGATTACGGCTCCGTTGGCAGCGAATGAAACTGGTGCGGCAGCCTGATGGGGAGAAATACCCGTACAGGAAAAATACCCACCATTACCGTCTATCTGCCCCTCAAAAGGATTGCTCGATGTACCCAACAAGCCACCGTCCATGGAGACCGTGGGGGAGTATGACAATAGGATGTTAAGTTTTGTCTCTCCATTGTTAACCCGTTGAACGACACTATTCCAATCTTCATCGTTTTTTACCTCTACAAATACAGCCCCGGTAGCACCGCCGACAGGTGATGAGCCGGCGTCAACAACGAGGGCGAACTCGTATTTAACACATGAGCGGGTAAGCTCAAGAGTCAGTTTCTTTGCGAAAATCTCATCACGGGTGAGTACGCGGTAGATGGTGTCAACCACCTCGTTATTACGGTTCTTGAGAATCATGCGCAGTGTCATGGTGGCACGGTCATCCCACACGTAGTAAGTATCGTACGTGGAAGCGTTATAATTCCATGAGAACCCCGCTATATGCTCATCTTTATTCTCCCAATATGCGGAGGAATAATCTACTCTTAAAAGTTGGAGACTGGGAAAACGGGGACTCTCATACACCGCCGTGGGATTGCGGTCCCAGCCCCACATCGATGTCGCGGCACGGCGCACACGGTAGCGTACATTAGGAATACTCAATGCCGTGTCCACAAGCTCTGGGGAAAGTGCAGAGAGAAGCAATGAGTCTGTGAAAGTATAACTGGTCTGCTTAGAGTCAAAAAACTCTTGACCGATCGTCTCAAAATCCTCACCCTTACCCGTCAGCGAGCGTTGTATCTCAAACACATCACCATCTAAGACATCATCCTGGTCGGTATTGTCTAACTGCCAGGACAACTCAACGCTGGCATTGCGGTCATCAAGCACTTTGGTCTTGAAATAACGGGGGGCATGGATAAGGGTCGCATTGCCCACATTAACGGTTATGTCACCGGTGCTGTGATCCGGCTCGCTGTCATGGGCGTCTGACCACGTGCCTGTCGTCAGGTTGGCGGTTATGGAAAAATCCTTGTGGGCATCACATGCCGGAAGACGCAGAAACCCGTTATATGTCTTTGCAGGAAGTGTCTCCGTGACAGTTCTCTGTGTTCCGTTTGTGTCTGTGTATGTTCCCTTAACACTGTTTATTGGCTTGTCACACATAAAAGGGACAGACACTGTACCCAAGTCTTCGTCATTGGCGGTAACGACGGGGTCGAAAGTGTTGAAGTTGATCTCATCAAACTCTATTGTGCCTATCACCTGAGCGTATGCACTACCACCATAGAGCCAGCCGCCCTCAACACCCCATGTGTATTTCTTGCCGGCAAAGGAGGTGGGCCAATACCAGTCAATCTCAATATAACCGGGACCGTCGCCGTCGCGCAGCGAGTAATGGCGTGTATCAGATGTGCCTATGTACCACTTTGGCGCATAATCGGTGCCGTTGGTCATAAACATACGAGAGCCGTCGGAAATCATGTTACGGTAAATGCCACGCACCTGACCAGGCGTGGTGGACAACTCCTCTGTGGCGTAGAGAAACTGGATTTTATTGCCTTTATCGTCTAAAAGATAAAAATAAGATTCCTTGAGATAATGGCCAGAATCATGGTGTGACATGAGCAGTTTCAGATGAATAAGCCCGGGAGTCCTCGCCTCCCATGTGAACGCCTTCTTAGGTTGGTCAAACAAACCGTTATCATCAGCCCATGCTCCCGATACTGCTATAATCAGAAACATCAAAAGGGCAATAAAACGGAACAAGCTGTGCCTGCCTTGGATAAAATGCAGGCTCTTAGGTGTTTTTCTTTCCATATCTTAGGTTTTTAGTTATTGCATAGTATATCGCAAGCAAAAGTACTAAAAAAATAATAATATGGTAAAAAAACAATACTAAAAAAACGTTAACTGTGTAAACTTTTAGTTATTATTAACGTTCAAAGGCATCCCAAATGTCTGACTTAGGACATTCAGCCTCAAAATGCATCGGCTCCTTACTTACAGGGTGGATGAAGTCAATGCTGTGGGCAAGCAGCGATATACTGCCGTCAGGATTGCTGCGAGGAGCACCGTATTTAAGGTCACCCTTGATAGGACAGCCAATGGCGGACAGCTGACATCGTATCTGATGATGACGGCCTGTCAACAGGTTAACCTCAATGAGGTTATAGTTGTCGGAATGGGCTATGAGGCGGTAACGCAGAACGGCCTTTTTGCTATGCGGCTTCTCTGTGGCGTAAGCACGGCTCTTGTTCTGTTTCTCGTTGCGCACTATCCAGTGCGTCAGTTCACCCTCACGCTCAGGAGGCATATTCTTAGTAATAGCCCAATAGGTCTTATGCACCTCACCGCTGCTGAACATACGGTTGAGGCGTGTCAGAGCCTTGGAGGTCTTGGCATAAACCACCAAGCCCGCCACAGGGCGGTCAAGACGATGAGCCACACCAAGGAACACATTCCCCGGCTTGGCGTACTTCTTCTTTATATACGCCTTAACCATATCAGCGAGGGTGAGATCGCCGGTCTTGTCACCCTGTACGATCTCACCACTCTCTTTCTGAACCACGATAATGTGGTTATCATCATAGATAACTCTCAAGACTCTAAACTATAAATCAGAGTGCTCGGCGCTTCCGACGCCGAGGTCACTCAAAACTCAATTACATATTCATACCACCGTCAACCTGAATTACCTGGCCGCTGATATAACTTGACATATCAGAAGCGAGGAACACAGCGCACTGTGCAATATCATCAACGGTACCACCGCGGCGGAGAGGAATTTTCTTTACCCACTCCTCACGCACGTTATCAGGCAGAGCAGCTGTCATGGCTGTCTCGATGAAGCCGGGAGCAATGGCGTTGGCACGGATACCCTTGGGACCCATCTCCTGACCGATACTCTTGGCAAGGGCTATCAGACCGGCCTTTGAGGCGGCATAGTTAGCCTGTCCGGCATTACCGTGAACACCTACTACAGAAGCCATATTGATGATAGAACCCTTACGCTGGCGCATCATAACAGGAACACAAGCATGTATGAAGTTGAATGCCGACTTCAGGTTAACAGCGATAACGGCATCCCACTGTGCCTCACTCATCCTGAGCATAAGGCCGTCCTTGGTGATACCTGCATTATTGACAAGGATATCAATACTGCCAAACTCCTCTTTCACCTGTT